>CAMWGM010000057.1 GCA_947173755.1 uncultured Muribaculaceae bacterium | reverse complement strand
ATCAACAAAGGAGACTAACTTCTCGGGTAGTGGTTCCTGGGACGAGTGGCGTGGATCTTTCTTGACCCTGTGAAAGAATTTATAGAACTTTTCCGCGTAAATCCCGCTCACGCGGTTGCGAAACAGCGGCGGATCAACGGAACGCTGCTGCCGACGGTCAACGGCTTCCAGGTAAGCATAACGTTCTGACGCGGTAAGATTAATCCATCTTTTCTCAAGATAAAATCTTTATCGAGCAGTTGTTATACTGAAATTCTGCTGATGAACGTGGCTTGTTTGGGAAGATGCCAAGTAGTGTTCTGCCGACAACCCTGTATTGAGGATTGGCGAACATATATTTCCAGACGCCGAATTCCATTTCGGCAAGTAGTTTGGAGTGGGTATAAGATCCATCCCGTAAAAGTCTATTAATGTTTGGCTGTTACAGAATTAATCTCTACTTTTGTACCGTTGATTCCCGGTAGCCCCTGATTTATCAAGCTATCGGGTTTAGTTTTTTACATGTTATGATAAAATATGATTTAGATTCTCGTTCGGTATAGAAATTGGGATGACCGCAAAAAAAAAATTAACCGTCATCACGACGATTAATCTTCTTACCTTAAATCTAATACCATGAAAAACTGATGCAAAGGTATATGTTTTATGGGAACTGACAAAAAAATATGCTAAAAAACATATTACAATTAACCTCATTTAACAAATACCGAGGTTGAGTCAGATAATATTTACATTTGTTTACAAAATTTCCCGGTTTTGGCCGCGAGTCAGGTCCGGGGCGGATCAGCGGAAATGATAGGTGATGGTGCCGGGCTGAGTGGGAGGTGCGGAGGTATCGACACTGAACCGGGAGGCGCGTGCGGCTGCCAGACAGGAATTGCGCGCGGCGGTCGAAGTGGCCGCGGGACCGGTGCCCGAGGAATAGGATGCTTCGGTGACGGCGCCCTGACGGTTGACTGTGACGCGGATAGTGATAGTACCCATAGGCCCGGATGCAGGTTGTTTCCATGAGGCGAGAGTACGGCCGTTCATATTTACGCCGGGCTGGCCGGAAAGAGCCCCGGTGTTGGAGTTGCCGTTAGGCTGGCCCGGATTTCCGCCTGAGGATGAGGCATTGTCGGATGATCCGGAGCCGTTGCCTTTCTTGAATTTCATGTTGGCGGCTACATTCTCCTTCATTTTTTTCTCGAGGGCTTCCTGCTCGCGTTTTTTTGCGGCATCGATTTCGGCCTGAGTGGGAGTGGATTTTGCCGGAGAAGGTGTGGCGGGAGTGGCCTCGGAAGGTTTGACTTTAGTCTCGGTCACGGGTGTCTCCGGTTTTGTGGCTTTGGCGGGTGATGAAGCCGATGAGGTCAGCACCGGGGCCGGAGCGGGGGGAGTGATGTCGTCGGAGGCATCGTTGACATGGGAATCGGCGGCCGATGTTTCACCTGAGGCGGCCGAGGGAGCGGACTCCCCGGAGATATCGGGCAGCGGGACATCGCCTGTCATGACATATTCCCCTCCGAAAAGCAGTTCGGATGAGTCAACCGGTGGCCATGTGCGTTCAGTGGTGTCGGCGGGGGAATATTTCAGCCATAACATCAGTAGCACTCCCACCACAGCGGCGTGGAACAGGAGAGTGGCGGCGGCTCCGGCCATGGAGGCTCGGCGCCTTATGTCGCGGGCTGAAGAATCCTGTGTGGTCATCGGTAGAATTGAGTATAAGAGTGTGGAGGAAAGGGGGATCAGTTGGAAGGAGCGTCGGCCGGACGTGCGCTGGAGGGAGCAGGTTTCGTGGCAAGCACCATCTTGAGATTGGCTGACGCGCCCATATCGAGCACCTTGACAAGCGTACCGTAGGTGACATCCTCGTCGGCATAGACGGCGATATACATAGCTGCGGGGTCGGCTCCGGCGGCTGTCTCTTCTTCCGAGGGCACTCCGATAGCGGCGATAGCGGAGGGGGCCTCCTCCCAGGTGATTTCTACAGGCTCTTCGCCTGCGACGGAGAGGTAGATGCGGTTTTCGGCATCGACGAAGAGGCGACGCGTTGGCTTGAGAGTGGTCTGACGGGAACTTTCGGGGAGGTTGACCTCAAGCGCTGTCGGGAAGACGAAGGTGGAGGTCACCATGAAGAAGATGAGCAGCAGGAAGATGACATCGGTCATCGACGCCATCGAAAATTCTGCCATCATCCGGTTGGAACGTTTCAGGGCCATGTGATCAAGCGGGTTCGTTGAGTAGGTCCATAAACTCCATGGTCTTGGCCTCGAGCATATTCATGACCTTGTTGACGCGGGCGGTGAGATAGTTGTAGGCGAAGAGGGCGATGATGCCGACAATCAGACCGGCCACAGTGGTGACAAGAGCCGCGTAGATGCCGTCGGCGAGCACGGCGATATTGGCCGATGTGCCTGCGGCAGCAAGATTATAGAATGCCTGCACCATGCCGATCACGGTGCCGAGAAAGCCGATCATAGGTGCGCCGGCAGCGGTGGTGGCAAGCCAGGGGAGACCTTTCTCGAGAGTAGCGATCTCCATGTTGCCGGTGTTCTCGATTGCGACGAGCACATCCTGACTGGGGCGTCCGATGCGCGAGATGCCTTTGAGGATGAGGCGGGCATAGGGGGTGTCGGTGCGCTGGCAGAGGTGACGCGCGCTCTCGATCTCGCCTTCATGGATATAATCCTTGATGCGCTGCATGAATGAATTGTCGTCCTTGCGGGCGCGCTCGATTATGATGAGTCGCTGCACGAAGATGTAGATGCTTATGATCGAGAGGATGGCGAGCGGGATGAGGATCCAGCCTCCGCGGAGAGTGAGATCCCACACTGAGAGCGTCTGCTCGGCTGCGGCGGGGGTGACTTGGGTTAAAAACATCGTGGGATAATTGAAAGTGAGGGGATGGTGTTAGCGTAAATCTAAGGACTGTCAGCCGCGGAGAGCGTCGAGATAGCGGTGGATGGTGGTCTCGAGACCGAGATAAAGGGCATCGCAGATGAGTGCGTGGCCGATCGACACTTCGCTCAGGCGCGGGATGGCTTTATGGAAGTAGCCGAGATTTTCGAGCGAGAGATCATGGCCCGCGTTTACACCGAGCCCGCAGTGGAATGCCATTTCGGCTGCCTCGACGAAGGGAGCCACCGCCGCCGCGGGATCGAGAGGGAAGAGATCGGCATAAGGCTTGGTGTAGAGTTCGACACGGTCGGCACCCGTGGCGGCTGCCTCGCGGATCTGGACCGGGTCGGTTCCGACGAAAATGGAGGAGCGTATGCCTGCCTCGCGAAGACGCTCGACTATCGAGGTGAGAAACTCGCGGTTGTTGACCACGTCCCATCCTGCGCTCGATGTGATGGCGTCTGCAGCGTCAGGCACAAGGGTGGCCTGCTCGGGACGGACGGCAAGCACGATCTTCATGAAATCCTCGGAGGGGTAGCCTTCGATGTTGAATTCGGTTTTGATCGCGGGACGGAGTTGGTAGACATCGTCACGGCGGATGTGGCGCTCGTCGGGGCGCGGGTGGACCGTGATGCCTTGCGCTCCGAAGCGTTCACAGTCGAGAGCCACCTTCAGCAGGTCAGGCCGGTTTTCGCCACGAGCGTTACGCAGAGTGGCGATTTTGTTGATATTCACGCTCAGTTTTGTCATCTGGGATAAATCTTTATGAGGGTTTCAGGCGTTAGAGTTAATAAATGAAGTCCTGTTTGACAGGTGAAAAATTATTATTAACTTTGTAGTCTCCCGGCCCTCTTTCGGAGTGCAAATTTAGGGAGAAAAACTAAAATTTGAAAGATTTTGACTTTAAAACACGACATATCTACCCAAAAAATCTCCACCGAGGCTGCAGCGACGCTGCGGTTGAGCCGACTTTTCCCCCCGCTGGAGGAGGCGTCGACACTGACGGTCAGTTGCCCTCCCGGCGACTATAGCGCCGCACGTCTGGCGCAGGCTGTGGAGGATGTCGACGCCAGGTTGCTCAATCTCAACATGACGGCACCTGACGCGGGCCGGGAGCGCATTGAGGTGGAACTTCGTGTCAGCCATCGCAATCCGGCGTCGGTGGCGCGCTCGCTCGAACGTTATGGGTTTGAGGTGACGGCCACGACTTCGGAGGCACTCTATACGTCGCCCGAGGAGGCAGCCGACCGTGTTGCCGAACTCCTATATTATATAAATCTATGATAAGAATAGCAGTCTTCGGCAAGCGCCGGCAGAGTGAAGCCGATGTGGAAGGCATAGAGGCTCTCTTCAGTGCAATGGAGAAAGCGGGTGCCTTCATTATGGTGCAACGTCAGTTTTTCGAAGCCATGTCGCAGTTGACGGGTCGTCCGTTGGCGGCAGATGACGTGTTTGACGGAAGCGATTTCAACGCCGATCTCGCCGTAAGCATCGGAGGCGACGGAACTTTTCTGCGCACGGCGCGATGGGTCGGCGCCAAGGAGACTCCGATCGTGGGCTTCAACACAGGTCATCTGGGATTTCTGGCCGAGGAGAGTCTGGTTCATGCATCGGCCGTCATTGCAGACATCATCGAAGGCAAGACTTTCGTCGAGCGCCGCTCGCTGCTCGAGGTCCATGCCATAGGCCCCAATGTCAGGGCCGCAATCCAGGGATGGGCGTATGCTCTCAACGAGGTGGCTATCCTGCGTCAGGACACAGCATCGATGATAAGTGTACACGCGCGGCTCGACGACACGCCGGTGGCATGCTATCAGGGAGACGGGCTCATCATCTCCACACCTACCGGCTCGACCGCCTACAATCTTTCAGTCGGGGGACCGATCGTCCAGCCTACGGCCCCCTGTTGGGTGCTCTCGCCGGTGGCGGCACACGCCATGACAATGCGTCCGCTCGTCGTGAGCGACAGTCATGTGATAGAGATCAGCGTCGAGTCGCGCTCCGACACCTACCGACTCGACCTTGACGGACGGTCGCTGACGCTCGACACCTCGACAGGAGTCAGGATCACACGGGCACCGTTTACGGTGAATGTGCTGCATGTCGAGGGCTATACTTTCACCGATACGCTCCGCTCAAAACTTCTCTGGGGTGTCTCAAGACGATAAGGAGCAGGGGTGGCGCAACTGTATTTCGACGATGAAGAGTTCGGACGTATCTGTATCAGGATGCGCCGGGGGTCGACACGCATGTCGGCCAGATGGTCGAAGGGAATGGTGACGCTCATTGTACCTTATGCCTACGGAATGACAGGGGAGGCCGTGAAAAAATTCATTGACAGTTGCCGTCCTTGGCTCAGGAGTCACCGACCGCAGACCCCGCTCGGACCGGGACGCCGGATAGATCTCGGCGAAGGTTGCTATTATGCGATAGTCAGCGATCCGGGAGCCTCCGGACTTACAGCCCGACTGTCGGCCGACCGTAAAGGTGTGATCGTTACCGTAGGCGGGGATTTCACTTCCGGGCCTGCGGAACTCGAAACAAGAATCAGTGAATTTCTGCTCAATACGTCACCCCATTTCTCTGAACCCCTTCTCCTCACACCGCTTCGCTGCGAGGCTGCGCGACTTGGCTTGAGACCCCGATCAGTGAGCGTGTCGCACGGTCGGCGCACGCTCGGCACCTGCTCCTCAATGGGCGATATCCGCATCTCGAAAGCCTGTGTGTTTCTTACGCCCGAATTGCGACGCTATATATTCTGTCACGAACTCGCCCATCTTACACATCACGATCATTCACCCTCATTCCACAGTCTGCTCGACCGCTATCTGGATGGCCGCGAGGCGGAAATGATCAGAAAACTACATGCCTATCAATGGCCGATATTAAGATAAATAGTCTATGACCGAACAAGTTGAAATACTTCTCCATCCACGTGGCAAAGGTGTATGGCTCATCACCGACGAGGTGGTGAAACGCTTGCCACGCCTCCCGCGCCGCGGAATTCTCAATCTCGTCATCTGCCATACGTCGGCGGCGCTGGCACTGAATGAAAACGCCGACCCTGACGTCAGAGCCGACCTTAATGAAATCTTCGACCGGATGGTACCGGAGAACGCCCCTTATTATCTCCATACATTCGAAGGTCCCGACGATATGCCGGCCCACGCGAAATCCGTGATCGTGGGAGCAAGTCTGACGGTGCCCGTGACCGACGGACGACTGAACATGGGAATATGGCAGGGGATATATCTGTGCGAGTTCCGCAATCAGGGCGGGAGCCGTCGCTTGGTGGCGACTGTGATCGGCGACTGAAAGGATCAGCACCCGAACTGTCGGAGATAAAAATTTTCTCCGTCGAAGACACCGTAGGAAAAGTGGCTTATCCAGTCGCCGAGTATTATGACACGGCCGGAAGGACTGATCCGTCGGTCGAGAAGAATGTGCTGGTGGCCGAAAATGAAGAAATCCGCAGGTGAGCCGTAGTTGGCCGCGTTGTACTCCTCGGCCCATTGCACCAGCGATTCGCCTGCCATGGCCGGAGGTGTATAGCCACCTTTTTTCCGTGACCTCGCCGACCATGCGTGTGCGAATCCTATCGTCAGCCGGGGATGAATAGCCGCGAACGCTTTCTGCAGCGGGCGGCATCTGAAAAGGCTTCTGAGGAAAAGGAAAGAGGCGGGGCGTCGCCCGACACCGTCGCCATGCTCCATGACGAATTTCCGTCCGTCGATGGTCTCCGTGAGGAGTCCGTCGTGAACCCTGAGACCTATTTCTGTCGGAAGATAATCATAGATCCAGATGTCATGATTTCCCTTGAGCCATGTGATCTCTATGCCTGCGTCGCTGAGACGGGCCAGAGTTCCCAGGAAACGTGTGAACCCCCGCGGCACCACATTTTTATACTCCCACCAGAAGTCGAGGATGTCGCCGAGCAGATAAAGCCGGGCGGCATCAGGAAGAACCACGTCGACCAACCACCGGCACACGGCCATTTCCTGAGCGCGTGCGTCGGCAATATAAGCGGCTCCCAGATGGAGGTCACTTATAAAATAGGTCTTGGTGGCGGACATCAGAGAAAACCTAAGTCGAGTTTGGCCTCTTCGGTCATCATGTCCTTGTTCCACTCGGGTTCAAAGACCAACCGGATGTCGACGCTCTTTACTCCCTCGATGCTCTCGAGTTTGATGCGGGCGTCTTCGACAAGAAAATCGGCTGCGGGGCAGGTTGGGGCAGTCAGTGTCATGTCGATTTTCAGGGAGCCGTCATCATCGAGATCTATCGCGTAGATAAGCCCCAGGTTATAGATGTCGACGGGAATTTCGGGATCGTAGACAGTCTTGAGGACGGCCACGATTTTCTCTTCGATATTCTGTTTTTCTTCGGGTGTCATATTTTCAGAATTGAGCACCATGCCGGCTGACGGCATGGTGCTTCATAAAGAGGTTTGTTTTATCAGAGATTGCGGGGATCGACGGTCTCTTCCTCGGCAACGGGGATGTCGGTGTTGACATTCTTCGAGCCGATCAGTCCGTAGAACAGGATGTAGGCGAACATTGCAACTACGAGCCAGTAGGAGGCAATATAGCCGAGCGAGTTGGCGAGCGCACTCTGGATGAGGGGCATGATGCCGCCGCCGACCACCATCATCATGAAGATGCCTGATGCCTGTGCGGTGTATTTGCCGAGACCCTCGACTGCGAGATTGAAGATCGAGCCCCACATGATGGAGGTCGACAGTCCGCAGAGCACGAGGAACATTGCCGACAGGGGAACTTCGGCACCGGCGTCATAGAGGAAAGAGGGGACAGCCACACGGACGCTCTGGGGAGTCAGGATGGCGGCCAGACAGAGCAGCACGCCGCTCGAAGCAACCACCGTCAACTGAATCTTGGAACTTACGGCTCCCGAAATGAAGCCGGAAAGGAAACGGCCGACAAGCATGAGCAGCCAGTAGAAAGCCACAATTGCACCGGCGATGGTCGAGGCATCACCTGTGACACCGGCTCCGTTGGGACCCTGGTCGGCGAGATAGAAGTTGAGAGTGCCGGGGATACCGACCTCGACGCCCACGTAGAAGAAGCTGGCCACGACTCCGAG
>CAMWGM010000056.1 GCA_947173755.1 uncultured Muribaculaceae bacterium | reverse complement strand
AACAACAATCTGGCGATGTTTTTCATTCATGAACTTTCGAGAAATCTCGGATCGGCAGATACCAAGATAGTCAATCTCACCCAGAAACATATCCGTGGCCGTCTCGCCGAAGCCCTGATGGTGCTCCGTGATAATTACGGTTATGAGACTGACAATATGACCCTTAAGATTTATATGGCGCGCGAGGATCTCGCTAACCTTTCCAACATGACAACAGCCAACGCCATCCGAACCCTGACGCTGTTCGTCAACGAGAAACTGATCGTGGTCGACGGACGCAAGATCAAGATTCTCAACGAAGTCGAGATGAGAAAAATCTCAAAATTCGGCTGACATCACCACCTCTCTCTTCTCCTTTATCACCTCTTCATTTTCACATTCTTCCCTGACATTTTTCGCAGATGGCCTCATCTCCAAAATTCGCCTCAAAAATAGGCCTGATTGCCGCAACCGTAGGATCGGCAGTCGGTCTGGGCAACGTGTGGCGATTTCCTGCCGAAACCCAAGCAAACGGAGGAGCCGCCTTCCTCCTGATCTACATTTTCTGCATTTTCCTGCTCGGTATTCCGGTGATGACAGCCGAATTCGCACTCGGACGAGGGGGAGAGTCGGATGCTGCAGGTGTTTTCTCCAAAGTGACTCCAAACCACCGTCACTGGCGCATGGCCGGTGCCTTCAGCGTGCTTGCCTCTTACCTTATTCTTTCTTTCTATATGGTGGTTTCGGGTTGGACGCTCGAATATCTCATCCAATCACTCAGCGGCAATCTTTACTCCGGAATCCACGCCGGCACGACAGGCGAAGAGGCCATGTTTGCTTCAAGAATGGCCGATTATATCGCATCTGCGTGGTCACCGATACTTTACACCGCCATCATGGTCATAGCAAATCTCGGCATACTTCTTCTCGGAGTCCAGAAAGGGATTGAGAAGATGTCGAATATCGCCATGCCGATCCTTTTTATCATCTTGGTGATATTTTGCGGTGTGTCGCTCACCCTCCCCGACGCAGCAGCGGGACTGGAGTATTTCCTCAAACCGGATTTCTCGGTGGTCACACCGCGCACCCTGATCAATGCACTTGGACAGGCTTTCTTCTCGCTGTCGCTTGCCATGGGAATCCTTGTCACATATGCAGCCTACTATCCGCCCACCACGCGTCTGACACGTACGGCCGTCACCGTCTCCCTGCTCGACCTTCTCGTGGCCATCATGATGGGAGTGATAATCTTTCCGGCAGTGACTTCTTTCGGCCTTACCGGAAGTTCCCTTAAGGGATCTACCCTGGTCTTCGTCACACTTCCCGAGATATTCGCACGCATGGATTGGAGTAGTTTCTGGTCGGCCCTCTTTTTCCTGCTCCTCACTGTGGCAGCCTTCACATCTACCATTTCACTCGCAGAGGTATCAGTGTCGTTCGTAAGACAGAGATTAGGCTGCCGCCGTCGGACGGCATGTCTGATCGTAGTCCTTCCATTGCTGATATTCTCACCGATCTGTTCGCTTTCCGTCGGCCCCTGGAGCGATCACACCATCTTCGGGCTGACACTTTTTGATCTTCTCGACACCGTGGCAACCAACTACATGCTCCCGATCGGCGGAATACTCCTGTGCATCTACATGGGGTGGGTGGCACCGCGTTCATTCCTCGAAGCGCAAGTCACCAACAACGGTTCGTTCCGGTCGGCGGTTCTCCCGGTCATACTGTTCATCATACGCTATATCGCACCCGTTCTGATAGCCATCATCCTGCTTGCTCCTTACTTCTGACTATCAGCACGATCGGTGTGTTAAGACACACTCTGAATGTTTTCGTATCTTACACAATATGAGGACAAAAGAGAGTTGTGTTAAATATTTTTTAACATAAAATTCGTCTTTTTTCAGCCAGTCTATTTTGTTTTTTTAAGAATTTAGTCCTACCTTTGTGGTCAGCGGAGTGGATTACGGAAATCTCAACGGGTTTCTGTAATGCTTATACGCTATGCCTCTTGCGTTAATTGCAACCTCCAAAAAATTCTTTTTACCAAAAAACATGAGAGTTTCCCGGTCGGACCCGGACCGGAGTACCTCTCCGACATTATAGATCGTATGTTCGAACCTGTCGACTTGACCTATTGGCTTATAAACTGCCTCATCGTAATCGCCCTATGCATCCTTCTCAGCGGTGTGCTTATCCCGCAGATACTTTTGATAGCCTATCGCCGAAATCTCTTTGATGAAGTAGACGAGCGAAAAATTCATAGTGGCTCCATCCCCCGTTTGGGCGGACTCGCCTTTGAACCTGTGGTCCTGCTCTCGATCGCTCTCACACTCGGCGGGAACCTGCTGCTCGGCGAGACACGTTTCTCCAATGCGTTCATCGACTATCCGGTCCTTATGGTCAGCAGTTTCTGCGCCATCCAGATGCTCTATCTTATCGGTATCGCCGACGACCTGATCGGAATCAAATACCGCGCAAAATTCGTGGTGCAGATCCTGTGTGCAATCCTGCTCATTCTCGGCGGCTGCTGGTTCAGCACACTCGCCGGTGCAGCCGGAATATACGGTTGGAGTCCCTGGTTAGGCTATCCGTTCACCTGCATCGTAATCGTCTTTCTGATCAATGCGATAAATCTCATCGACGGTATCGACGGTCTGGCCTCAGGACTGAGTTCTATAGCGCTGCTGGTCTACGGCGTCTCTTTCTTCATGCTTGGTGACATGGCTTTCGCAATCATTTCGTTCGCGACGCTCGGAGTGTTGCTCCCCTTCTTCTACTTCAACGTATTCGGCGACGTCAACCGTCACAAGAAGATCTTTATGGGAGACACAGGCTCCCTTACAATCGGTCTGATACTCTCGATTCTCGGCATCAAACTCTACACCCATCCTTCAAATGCTCTGCTGGAGGTCAATACCGCCGTGGTGGCTTTCTCTCCGCTGATCGTGCCCTGTTTCGATGTGGTTCGCGTCTATATCATGCGAATCCGTCAGCACCGTTCGCCCTTCCTTCCCGACAAGAGCCACATCCATCATAAATTTCTTGCGGCCGGAATGAAACCCCGACAGGCGATGGTCACCATCATATCGATCTCGCTCGCCCTTTCGGTGATCAACCTCGTGGTTTCGCCTTATCTCAACATCAACTTCATCGTGGTGATCGACATCCTTCTCTGGATCATCGTCAACCACTTTGTCAATCTCCGCATCCAGGAGAGGAAATCGGCCGGAGAAACGCGCTGAGCGTTGCCCCGGTCATCAACATTTTTGTCTTATAATGTGTTTTTTAGAGAAAACACCTCTATAAATGATCGAACAGACTCCACTAATCGAAGAAATGCCTGAGCGCGCGGTGCTCGTCGGACTCATCTCCAACGCTCAACCCGAAGCAAAGGCTCTTGAATACCTCGACGAACTCGCCTTCCTGGCCGATACGGCCGGAGCCGAAACCGTCAAAATGTTCCTGCAACGTCTCGACTATCCCAATCCCCGCACGTTCGTAGGGAAAGGAAAACTCGAAGAGATCCGCGCCTTTATCGAAGACAACGACATATCCATGGCCATCTTCGACGACGATCTGACATCGAAGCAGGTGGTGAACATCGAGCGCGAACTGAAAGTGAAGATTCTCGACCGCACTTCACTTATCCTCGACATATTCGCCAAGCGCGCACGCACAGCCAACGCGAAAACTCAGGTCGAACTGGCGCAGTATCAATATCTCCTCCCCCGCCTGACACGAATGTGGACTCACCTCGAACGTCAGCGAGGCGGTATCGGTATGCGTGGCCCGGGTGAGACACAGATCGAGACTGACCGTCGAATAATCCTCGACAAAATCTCCCGTCTCAAGGAGGAACTTCGATCGATAGACAAGCAGAAAGCGGTGCAGCGCAAAAACCGTGGCAAACTCACCCGCGTGGCACTCGTCGGTTATACAAACGCAGGCAAATCGACACTGATGAACCTCCTGAGCAAAAGTGATGTTTTTGCAGAAAACAAACTTTTCGCTACCCTCGACACAACGGTGCGCAAGGTGATCATCGACAATCTTCCGTTCCTTCTGACCGACACCGTAGGGTTCATACGCAAACTTCCGACTCATCTTGTAGATTCGTTCAAATCTACTCTCGACGAGGTGCGTGAGGCTGATCTTCTCGTGCATGTGGTCGACATTTCCCATCCGAATTTCGAGGAACAGATCGAAGTAGTCGACAAGACGCTGCGTGAAGTGTGCGGTGGTGCTGAGAAGCCGATGATCATGGTGTTCAACAAGATCGATGCCTTCACCTATACTCCCAAGGACGAAAACGATCTGACTGACCGTCGGCGCGACAACTATTCGCTCGACGAACTCAAGGCAATGTGGATGGCGCGTCTGCCCCACGACTGTGTGTTCATCTCGGCAAAGACCGGCAAGAATGTCGACGAATTGAAACACATGCTCTACGAACGGGCCAAGGAGATCCATCTCACACGTTTCCCCTACAATGACTTTCTCTTCCAGAAGTATGACGAGGAGGAGACTTCAGATGCCGAAGAGGCTGAAGAACCTGTCGAGTGAAAACCTGATTCAACAGCGATGTGGATCGAACAACCTCCGGTTTTCTACAGGCTTCTGTTTCCTGAAGCGTGGTGGCGGCTCAAACGCCGCGGTCGCAAAGTGGTCTATCTCACTTTTGACGACGGCCCTATCCCTGAAGTGACTCCGTGGGTGCTCGACCTGCTGGATCGCGAAAAAATCAAAGCGACATTCTTCATGGTGGGCGACAATGTGCGCCGTAATCCCCTCCTGCTCGAAGAGATCGCCCGGCGCGGACACTCGTATGGTAACCATACGATGCATCATCTGCAGGGAATTAAGGTAGGGACTGACACCTATCTGCGGGACCTCACCGAGGCTGATGTTCTTATCGGCTCGTCGCTATTCCGTCCGCCGCACGGACTGCTCTATCCGGCTCAGGCTCGTCTGATCAAACGTCACTACAACCTGGTGATGTATGACCTCGTCACACGCGATTATTCGCGTCGCCTTTCAGGCGAGCAAGTGCTCGACAACGTGAAACGTTTCGCGCGAAACGGATCAATTATCGTCTTTCACGATTCACTAAAGGCTGAGCGCAACATGCGTTACGCCCTGCCGCGTGCCATAAAGTGGCTCAAAGAACAAGGATATGAGTTCGAACCACTCCCTATGCCCTGATTCGGAGAGCGTGAAGCGTCTTGTGCTCGAGGCCGGCGCCGTCGCTGTCGGGATAGCCGATGCCGATCGGCTGCCTGAACGGGAGACGGAAGAATATGCCCGGTGGATCGCCGACGGATGCAACGGGGCGATGGAGTATCTTGACAGATATGAGGAGGTGCGCAGCGATCCCAGGATGCTTCTTGAAGGTGCGCGATCGATCGTTGTCGCAGCATTTCCTTATGCAGGCTCGGTCGAAATGCCGACCAAAGGTGGCCTCAGATGGGCAAGATATGCGCTTGGCGACGATTATCACGAAGTGCTGAGACGCCGGCTGGAAGAAGTAGCAGGGAAGATGGAAGGTGATACGCGAGTGTGTGTCGACACCGCACCGTTGCGCGAACGTCTCTGGGCTGTAAAGGCCGGCGTGGGATTCATCGGTCTTAACAATCAGCTCATTGTGCCCCGAGTCGGGAGTTATGTACTTCTCGCGGAAATCGTGACCACAATCCATCTGACACCTGACAATCCGTCGACAGGAACATGCATCCACTGCGGAAGATGCCTTTATGCATGCCCGGGAGAAGCATTGAAAGCAATGCCTGACGGTAGAGTCAGACTCGATGCACGGCGTTGCCTCAGTTACCTCACCATCGAGCGTCGCAACGATGAGGTGATAAATCTTCCGAAAAACCGTATTTACGGGTGTGACACATGTCAGAGCGTGTGCCCGCACAACTTTGAAGCACCGTTACCGCTCCCCCTCCACGAATTTGAGCCTCGTGAAGAGATCCTGTCATTGACGCGTAAGGATCTCCTCTCCATGACGCAGGAAGAATTTTCGAAAATATTCCGTCATTCGGCCATAAAAAGAGTCAAACTTTCGGGCCTCAAGCGCAATGCTTCCGGTCTGGAAGGCTAATTTCTTCCGCTCCCTTCTATTTTTTCTGGCGGCGTCTGGCAATTTCAGGTACGAAGATCGACTTGACATCCGATGCTTCCTTCTGACGCTTTTTGGCCTCTTCGACAGTTAGAAATATGGTCTCGTAAGGGTAGATTTCGACGAAATTCATAAACTCCACCTCATCATTGAAGGCAACCTTCACCATTTTTCCTTTCATCACTCCGCGGATACTGTTTGACATCGATTCGAGATTATATGGCGGGATGACAGTCACACCACTGTCGACAGGAGCATATCTGAATGTTGTCTGGAGTTCCTGAATGCGCGTGGTCATGCCGAGAAGACGTGTGAAAGTCTGAACCCATTCGTGATTTTTCTTATCGGCAAGGTGATCGACGGTATAGACGAAACCCTCGGGCGATTTCTCTATGCGGGAAGAATTTCCCCACTCTTTCCTGCATGTGACAATGCCGCGCGACGGAGTGAGGAGTTCCTGAGGAATCTCGAGATTTTCAGGAAAGACTTTCTGAATTCTGAGTGTGAAGAGATCATTCTCACCTTCCACCTTCGTATTTTTCACACTGTCTTTGTGGACAACGCGCGAGACTATGCGGGTATGCAAGATCCGGGGATATTTTGGAGACTTAAAACCTTTCACACTCTTGTCGGCAATCAAAAACTCCACGTTCCCTTCCTGAAGCATCCTGATTGTATCGGTCTCGGTGGTCATGGTGAAGACTGACTTGACATAGGCACGCATAGCCATCACCACCCGCGAAGGATCCGGGGAAAAGTTGACATTTGGAAGCAGAATAGCCTGCGGAACAAGTCTGAGAGTGTCAGTCGGAGTTTCCACAATCAGGTCATCATATCCGAGAGCCGTCACACGGATCGGATAATCGGACACTGAAGGAGCAGTATACAGGCCGTCAATGTCGGAGATGGTCGAGATAACACCGGCGGAATTAAAGATAGCGGCTCCGGCGACAGGGTTATCGCAGTCCGACTCGATGATGATGTTTTCTGCCGGAGCAGAGAGTGAGAGAAGTGATAGAAGAAGTAATGAAGTGAAAAGTCGCATTGTCATTCGGATTGTGCAGTCATAAGGCGTTCGACTGCAAGAACGAATTGATCGGCCGGCAGGGAGGCCGAGAGCCAATGAATGGGAAATCCCCGTTTCTCCATGCCCCGGAACCACGTCATCTGTCTCTTGGCAAACTGATGGATTGCAATTTCCAATTGTCGCGTCATTTCTTCGAGAGTAAGTTGGCCGGTGAGATAAAGCGTGAGATACTTGTATTCGAGTCCGTAATAGATGAGATCTTCGGGAACGATGCCCGAGTCGAGCAGACGGCGGCATTCGTCGATCATTCCCTCGGCGATGCGGGCATTCAGTCGCGAGGTGATGCGGGCGCGGCGTGTCTCGCGGTCAACATCGACTCCGATCACCACGGCATCCTTCAGGGGATGCGGCTCGACCAGTTCCGCCTGTTCGGGGTGAGCCTCATAGTAGGTCTGAATTTCGATAGCACGTATGGCGCGCTGGACGGTGTCGACATCCGTGGTGTTATGGAGGGTTTTCTTCGAGGCGAGAATGGCCGTAAGTTCATCAAGTGTCTTTCCCTGCAGACCCGCACGCAGGCCTGGATCTGCCGGGACCTCGGGAAGCGACAGCCCCTTCAGAACACTTTCGACATAAAGCCCGGTGCCCCCGCAAAGGATCGGTTGCTTTCCCCGGGAAACGATATCGTCATAGACTTTACGGTAGTCCCGCAAATATTCATAGAGGTTATATTTGTAACCTGCGGGAGCAATGTCGATCAGATGATATGGAATGTCACCATATTCATCGAGATCCTTACCGGTCCCGATGTCCATGCCGCGATAGATCTGGCGCGAATCCGCACTAATGATCTCGCCGTCGAACGCG
>CAMWGM010000055.1 GCA_947173755.1 uncultured Muribaculaceae bacterium | reverse complement strand
CCTCTCCGCTCTCCGCTCTCCACCCTCCGCCCACCCCTCTCTTAACTTTATTTAGTGAGGGAAAAGGTGGAAATTGTTTGCGATTTTATTATAAAACCGTTAACTTTGCCAATGATGTATGCGGGCGGCTTTTCGGCCGCGTCGCCACACCTTAAATCTGAAATAAAAATTAACTCAATATACGGAAAAACAATTATGGAAAACGACCAGCTTTTGAAAGAAGTGACCGCCAAAGCCCAGGTGTGGCTCGGCGACGGATATGACGAGGAAACCCGCGCCGAGGTGAAGCGCATGCTCGACGCTGACGATAAGACCGAACTCATCGAATGTTTCTATAAAGATCTCGAATTCGGAACAGGCGGTCTGCGCGGCATCATGGGAGCCGGCTCCAACCGCATGAACATCTACACCGTTGGCGCCGCCACCCAAGGTCTGGCCAACTATCTTAAGGAAGCCTTCAAGGATCTGCCCGAGATTTCCGTGGCCGTCGGTCACGACGTGCGCAACAATTCGCGCAAGTTTGCCGAGATCGTAGCCGACATTTTCTCGGCCAACGGCATCAAGGTCTATCTCTTCGACTCGTTCCGCCCCACTCCTGAACTGTCGTTCGCCATCCGCCATTTCGGATGCCAGAGCGGTGTCAATATCACAGCCTCCCACAATCCCAAGATCTACAACGGCTATAAGGCTTACTGGGAAGATGGTGCACAGATCATCGCTCCCCACGATGTCAACATCATCGACCATGTGAACCGCATCAAGAATGTCGACGAGATCAAATTTGAAGGCGACAAATCGAAAATCCAGATCATCGGCGCCGACGTCGACAAGATCTATCTCGAGAAGATCAAAGGTCTCTCGCTCAGCCCCGAGGCTATCGCCAAGAACAAGGACCTCAAGATCGTCTACACTCCTATCCACGGCACCGGTGTCGAACTGATTCCCCAGTCTCTCAAGAACTACGGTTTCGAGAATATCATCCATGTCCCCGAACAGGATGTTCCCTCGGGCGACTTCCCCACTGTCGAAAGCCCCAACCCCGAAGTTCCCTCGGCCATGGCAATGGCTATCGCCAAGGCGAAGGAAGTGGGTGCCGACCTCATCATGGCATCCGACCCCGATGCTGACCGCGTGGGATGTGTGATCCGCGACAACAACGGCGAATATGTCCTGCTCAACGGCAACCAGATCTGCATGATCCTCCTCAACTACATCATCACCCGCAATCAGGAACTCGGTCTTCTCAAGGGCAACGAGTTCGTGGTCAAGACCATTGTCACCACCGAGGTGATCAAGGCCATCTGCGACGCCAACAAGGTGAAGATGTATGACTGCTATACCGGTTTCAAATGGATCGCAGCCGTCATGCGCGACAACGAGGATGTGCTCCGCTATCTCGGAGGCGGTGAGGAAAGTTACGGCTTCCTTGCCGAGACTTTTGTCCGCGACAAAGATGCTGTCAGCGCCTGCTCGCTTCTCGCCGAAGCCTGCGCATGGGCAAAGACAAAGGGAATGGACTTCCAGGCTATGCTCGCCGACATCTACCTCAAATATGGCTTCTCCAACGAGGTCGGCGTCTCTGTCGTGCGTCCCGGCAAGAGCGGTGCGGAAGAAATCCAGGCCCTCATGAAACAGTTCCGCGAGAATCCTCCCAAGTCGCTCGCCGGCAGCCCCGTGGAAGTCGTCAAGGACTACCTCACCCTCGACGCTACCCACGCCGACGGTACTGTGGAGAAACTCAACTTCCCCACCACCTCGAACGTACTCCAGTATTTCACTGTCGACGGCTCGAAGGTGTCCATCCGTCCCTCAGGCACAGAACCCAAGATCAAATTCTACATGGAGGTCAAGGTGCCCATGGCATCCGTGGCCGACTATAACGACTGTGGCAAAGCCGCAGCCGCCAAGGTAGAGGCTCTCAAGAAGGATCTCGGCATCTGAGACCTTCGGGAAGACAAACCCCGACTATCATCTGATTAATATAAACTCTTCAAATGTGGGCCCGAGGCTCACGTTTGAAGAGTTTTCTGACAAATTGTGAATATGAAACAACCACTCATAGGCAAGACCCTCGCCCAACTCGAGGAAGTGGCTACCGGAGTCGGCCTCCGCAAGTTCGCAGCCTCGCAGATGGCGCGACGGCTCTACAAACTGGGGGCAAAAGATCTCAGCGAGTTCACCGAACTTCCCAAAGCGGCCCGTGAGGATCTCGCCAGAACCTATTGCGTCGGTCGCACAGCCCCGGTCCGCGAGTCGCGTTCGAAGGACGGGACAGTGAAATATCTCTTCCCGGCACACACTCCCGAAGTCGACTATATATCGGGGGGTCTGAAAGGGATCGACTTCGAGGCGGTCTATATCCCCGACCGCGACCGCGCCACACTCTGCGTTTCCTCACAGGCAGGTTGCCGCATGGGATGCGAATTCTGCATGACCGGACGCCAGGGATTCCACGGATCCCTAACTCCGGCCGCCATCATCAACCAGGTGCTGTCGATTCCCGAATCGGCGTCGCTCACCAACATCGTCTTCATGGGGATGGGCGAACCGCTCGACAATGTCGACGCCGTCCTGCAGGCCATCGAGGTTCTCACCGCTCCCTGGGGTCTCGCATGGAGCCCGAAACGCATCACGGTCAGTTCGATCGGCAAGATGGACACCTTGCGCCGTCTGCTCGACGAGACAAAGGTGCACATTGCCATCTCTGTCCACTCCCCTTTCAGCCCTCAGCGCAAGGAACTCATGCCTGTCGAACGCGCCTTCCCCATCGAGAAAGTGTTTGCCCTGCTGCGCAACTACGACTTCGCCCACCAGCGCCGTCTTTCAGCCGAATATATTCTCTGGGACGGTGTCAATGACACTCCCGCCCATGCCGATGCTCTCGCCCGACTGATCAGAGGCACATCCTGCCGCGTCAACCTGATCAGATTTCATGCTATTCCCGGTTTCCCCCACTCCACTGCCGAAGGCCCCGGCATGGAGCGTTTCCGCGACCGTCTGAACGATCTGGGCGTCACAGCGACCATCCGCACATCGCGCGGCGAGGATATCGAGGCCGCGTGCGGCATGCTCGCCGGTGAGTCATCCGCACAGTGAGTACCGGCAAAACCTTTTCCCGATCACGGGCGTTAGGTTATTGTAACATCAACATTAAAACTCATAATTATGGATCTGAATGGCTCGAAGGAATTCGTAGAAAAATTTGAAGATAAAGTAAAGGCTGATCTGACTTCGTTTCTCCAGAAAAAAGGTGCGCTCGACCCACACGTGCCTGAATGTCCCGATGTCGAGGAGAAATGGGGTCTTATCGCCCGCAGTTATATGCCCGACGGTGCCCGCGAGTTTCAGGAGCATCCTGTGGCATCGCTCGGCTGGATGATGCTGATCGGCATGGCGATGGCCTACTACTGGGACACCGATTGGGAAGCCAACGCCGCCCGCACCGATTTCTACGAGAAATTGCGCGATGCACGCGGCTACGACAATATGGACGATACTGTCATAGAGGATATACTCGGCTATAAGGACGAGGCCGCCGAAAAGGTCTCCGATCTTGTCGCGGAGTGTGCCTCAAGAGTCTATGGCATCCTCAGCCACGAGCATATCGAGCCCGGCACACAGGCAGCCTTAGGTTGCTACATCGCCGCTCTCCATCAGCTCTACCTCGTCGGCATGGCCATGGAACTCAACGCCCTCGGCTATCACATGACACCCCTCAACAACTGATCGCTTTGTAATAAACAAAAATGTTAAGTTTTTGCATGTAAAAACATAACATTTTTTATTGCGGTAGAGTTTTTTGGATCATTTCCGACAGTCAGTCATACGATTTAACGATGTAAGTCAGTCCCGCCTCTCCTAATTATTGCGGACAGGCGGGACTGACTTTATTTGGACGTGAGGGTCAGAAGATCCTCCTTATTCGTCTTTCTCGATTATCTGGGCCGCGATGGTGTCAGCCGAATGGATGAGGGGAACGAGGGCCGACTGACGGACTGCCTCGCGATAGGATCGCTCCTGCTCGAAATTGTCGGTGTCGACACCCCACGCACCCATATGCCAGCGGATAGCCAGGATTTCGTCATCCTCCAGATCGAGACCCATGCGCAGGAGCATCACGACGCTCTTTTCGCCATGGCCGATCGGGAGACCGGAATAGTCGAGTTCATACTCCTCGACCTCCTCCCAGATGCCCACCTCGTTTTTCCTCTTGCGGGAAACGATACGGTAGATATTGGCCTTGCATGTATCGTGAAGCAACGAAGTGATTATGATCGAGTCCTCACGCAACTGGTCGGCCAGATCGGGGCGCATCTTGAGTATTCCCTCGCGCAGCATCATAGCCGAGTCGTAGACCGACAGCGAATGAGCCACCAGTCCGCCGGGATAGTTGAAATGATTGCGTGACGAAGCCGGAGCCTTGAAAAAGCCGAGCGTCGTCAGATCTTCGATCACATATTCAATGTTCTCGCGTCCCGTCTTGCGGAGCAGCGCGCAGAAACGTTCCTGATTTTCTGTGAATTTCGACATATCAGTTTAAGAGATTTATCTTCGGTTCACCGGCTGCGGCGCGGAGCGCCATTCTCCAGTGCATAGATTATCGGGCAACCGGGCAGACCGAGTCTGATCAGACTGTCGGCACGGGCCACGAGATTCTCTTCAGATGCAGGATAGGGTAATTCATAGATAACGATCGGCCAAGCTGCATCGCCGAGGTGACTTAACAGATAGGACGGTGTCAGTTTATCTCCGAGGTTTTTGTATTCCTCGATCGTGAATACGGTATACCGAGTGTCGGGACCTATGCCGCGTCGGTCGAGCCAGAAGCCGTCGGCCAGAGGGATGGCGATGGGTGGAATAAGGTCGCCCGGTGCAGGATAGGAGATCACACTGCCTCCGCCGGGGCTGACAGTGATGGGTACATTGATGTCCGGACGGCAACCGTGAACTTTGAATATCCTTGCCTTGGGAAGAGCGTTGACAGTTCCTCGAAGACCTTCGTTGGCAGGCGCCACAGAAACAGCAACCGCTCCTGCGGCTGTAGTGTCCTCGGTCATGACCGGTGACACCGATGTGGTAGAGCGGCTGCTGTGGCACGCTGCCATCAGCAGCCCGAAGGCTGCTGTCAGCAAAACGTTTGATTTCACTTTATACGGGGGGATCTTACTTTACAATCTTTTTTACTTTGCCCGACGGAGTGCGCATCAGATAGAGTTGACCTTCCACGGGGTTGGCCACCTTCATACCCTGCAGGTTGAAGTATTCAGCGCCCTGCTCGTCGTCGGCGTTGATCTCATCGATTCCGCTCTGCGCGCCGGTGGTCATTGACTTGGGAGTCGACGAAAGGCGGTTGCCGCGGCCGTCATATATATATACGGTGTAGGTAGTATTAGGTTCTCCTTCGAGGAACGGACCGCTGAAGTCGGCAACAATCTCATCGCCCTTGGCTCCGAACACGAGCGGAGAGGCGATTGTGCCGATGGGATAACCCATGCCGTCGGCCTGATAGATGCGGGCCACGAGGGGCGACGACATATAGCCGTAGGTCACGTTGACTTTCACCTTGAACTCGACATTATTGATATTGACATCGTTGGCGTTGACGATCTCCCAGCCGTCATTGGCGACATTGGCGATGAAAGTCGACGAACCTGCCTCGAGCGTGACGTCATAGACATCGGAAATGCGGTCTCTGAGGGGGGTATCTGCTGCTACAAGAGCAAATTTATATTTTCCGGCAGCCGGTTTGGTCAACCAGTCGCTCGTGTAGGTGAACGAGTTCTCGCCCGGCTCGATGATGGTGTTCTGAGTACCGGCGGTAGTCACCGGTTCCATCGTTTCGGCATTGTAGAGCACACCGACCACTTCGTGAGTATAATTATCTGTTGCGGTCGAGGTATAGTTGAGTTTCACCTGGAAGGTCTTGTTGGTGAAGAGCGGCGAGACAAACTCGAGTGCACCGGGAGTAAACGTGCCGTTAGAGGGAACGCTGACTGTATATGCGCCATCCTCGGTCTTGGTAATATCGATATATCCCTTCTGGCTGAGGGGCACGAGAATGGGCCATGATTTATCGCCTTCCGTGTAGACGAGTTCGCCTCTCCAGTGTCCGGCCTTCATCAGATTGATCGTGACAGAGATTGTGTTAAAGCCACCGCCGGGCTGCATTCGGGTGAGCGACATGCGTGCGAGCATACCCTTCTCACCGGTCTCGAAATCATAGAACTGCACGCCAAGACGGCCTTTCAGTTCACGGGGCGAGTAGTTGAAGAACGGACCCGAGATGGACAGGTAGGAGCCCGAAACAACAGCGGAAATAGGTTCGCTTGCGAGCACTACGGGATCGCCGTAATCCGAACCCGCTTTAGCAGGCTTGACATTTCTGATGAGACCCTGGTCGACATTATAGCCCGCCGACGAACCGCCGGCACCCTGGCTGTCGGGATCGAGAGCGTTGATACGGTAGTAGCCGTTGCTCAAGCCACCCCAACCCCAGTTGATGTGGAAGAAGCCCTTGTTGTAGCCATCGGCCACGAATGCATGGCCACCCTCGTCGTTGCGACCCGAGAGATAGATGGGGCCGTTCTGGGCGATCTCGTCATAGATGAGTTTCTCCCACTGCTGGGAGGTGTAGTAGGCACGTCCGCAGTACTGGATGCTCTTGTCATAACCGAAGTAGTCGACCAAAGCACCGGGAACCTTAGCAGTGACCGCACCCGAAGAACCTGTGCCGTAATACATATCGACGCCGATGCCGCACGCGAGCATGAGGTTAGCCACGGCATTTTTCTGAGCGGCGGTCGAGGTATAATTGTAGGAATCGGCCATGTTATCCCAGTCGAAGGTAGTATTGCCGTAGTCGAACGACAGTGTCTGGCCATTCCAGTTGTATGAGTGTGTACCTGTGCCATTCGAGGGATAATTGCGTGCCTTGAGCACCTGTGCCATAGCGGTGGCCACGCAACCGGTGAAAGTGCGACGCGAGCCGTCGAGCGGACAGAGCATATTGTAGGGATCACCCTGATCCCAGCGGGTGGTCATTTTGGGAGCGATGGTGGCATAATATTCAGGCGCTGCGGGAGCATAGTCAGGGAGCGCATTATATTCGGCCCATTCGATCTGCTCCTGAAGCGCGCCGAGCCAGTAGCGCAGACCGGGAGCCATCTCCGAAGCCTCGAAAGAGCCTTCGTCGGTCCAGCCGAGCAGCGGAGCGGCCATGTCGTCGGCCGACACGATCATATAACCGGCATCGGCGGTATTGTTGATCACATAGATAGCCGGTGAGCCCGACTTGGTTTTGAGTGTGAGCGCGGGAGTTACCTTCCTTGCTGATTTCATTCCCGAAAATGAAGAGGCGGGAACTGCCTCATCGGCCAAGGCGCGTGAAAGTGCCTCCGCAGGGCTGAGCGAACGGGCCGAAGCCATGCCGCTGACCAGGAGGGTTGCTGCAAGCGCGAGCGTGCTTTTTGTCATTTCTTTTTTATGGAGTGTGTTGATTAATCAGATATAAGGTGAAAAGTGACACCTATTAACATGCAAAGATAACATTTAAAAGTCAAATCTGCAATTGTCACATTCAAAATGTCAACAAAATTCCTCAAATTATGGAGAAATGGATAGGTTTGACGGTCGGGCGCGCCGAACGCAAGTGCGCCCGATTATCTCACCCAGGCCTGGGGATTGAGTTTCTCACGCTCGCGTCGTATCTCGAAATGCAGCAGCGGCGAGTCGCCTGAGGGGGTGTAGACAGTTCCGAGCGTCTGACCGGCCGTCACGTTCTGACCCGATTTGACACTGACGCTTCCGAGTCCGGCATAGACAGTGATATAGTTGCCGTGACGGAGCATGACGATTGAATTGAAGCCATCCTGTCGGAAAATTGCAGAGACTGTCCCGGCAAAGACCGCACGCACATTGGCTCCGGGGCGCGTCTCGATGTCGATGCCCGAGTTCTCCGTCTCGACATTGGGAAGCGTGGGATGTGGCTGGCGGCCGAAACGGCGCACGATTTTATAAGTGCCTTCCACCGGGAACGGAAGCCTG
>CAMWGM010000054.1 GCA_947173755.1 uncultured Muribaculaceae bacterium | reverse complement strand
AGAGACGGGCAGGCGGTCGGCGACAGGAAAGACAGTAAGCGTGTCGCCCGAAATGGACTGGATGTAGGCCACGAGGGGCTTCTGCTTGTCGCCTACCTTGACATCGGGGAAGACGATTGTCTCAGTCTCGCAGAAGATGGCTCCGTTGCTGACATCGACATCGAAACTGACACCGGCCTGAACGCGGTCGCGTGCGGCGATGGCCTGCGAGACGGTGGCGGAGGATTCCTTCATTGTGGCGGAGTAGTATTCGACCTGCATGCTCTTGACCTTGCGAGATCCGGCGAAGCGGGAGATCTGGTCGAGAGGGGTTGCAGCGGGACGGATGCGGATTACGCGGTCGTCGATGTCGTTGCGGAGGAGTTGGGGAGATGCGAGACGTGATGCGGGGATGGTAAGAGGTGTGTTGGACATAGTTATTTTGGAGTTTAATTAAGTTAAAGGATGAATGGGATTAGAAGAGGCGGTTGCGGCCAAGATCCCAGACGGAGGATCGGGGAGAGGAAAGGACGCGGTCGCCGGCTGACCGTATTTCGTCGTTGAGTTGCCTTTCGGATTGGTCGAACATTTCCCAGAGTCCGAGAGCGGGAATGACGGGCGGTGCGCAGGACTCGGAGGATACGGGTAATTCGACGGTCACAGGTGTCGCGGGTGTCGCGGGTGTTGCGGGTGTTGCGGGTTCGTCGACGGCGGGTTGCTGACGGATGTCGGTGTCGGTGGTTGTTGCTGTTGTTTCCATAATTGATTGTTGTTTTGGTTTGACACTGCAAAGTTACTACCGGCGGAAGGGGGAAATGGTGCGATAATGATCCTTTGTGAAGTGGAGAGTGGAGAGCGGAGAGCGGAGGGAGTTGAAGGTCTACTTCCTTGTGCCGCACGCTATCCCCACCTACACTCACGGCTGTCACAACGTCGCGTTCGCTCCGGTTGTGAAACCGTTCACTTAAGGTGGGGTTACGAAGGGTTGAAGGTCTGGCGACCTTCGTTTTATTTGGGATAGGGGAGATGGGGAAATTGGGGGTTTTGGAAAAAATGTGTACTTTTGCATGTGTCTGCCTGAGATTTGTGACGAGGGCGGAGGAATTTTTGATTTGATTTATAAGTATGAAGAGTTTTTTTTCAATAGTGCCTCCGGTGTGCATGGTCCTTTTATCGGGTTGTTCGCAAGGGGGTGATCCCGTGGTGGTTGAGCCTTCGTCGCAACATATTTTCTATATGGGACGTATGGATTGGACCGACCCAGCGGAGCCGGCGTTCACCTATCCGGGGACGACAGCGATGTTGAGTTTCGAGAGTCCATGGATAGATATGGCGGTGTCGCCGGGGAGCGGCCATTTCGTGGTGGAGATCGACTCGATGCCCGCACAAAAGGTGTTTTTCGGCGAGCGCGATTCGGTGATGAGACTGGCCGATAATCTCGGAGATGGAATACACAATGCGCGAATCACCTACTGCATAGAGGGTTATGAGAAAAATCCTCACTGGAGGGGGTTCATGCTCGCTCCCGGAGGGCAACTGCATGAGCCCAAGCGTCCGAAGGGTCCGAAAATCGAGTTTATCGGCAATTCGATCATCTGCGGTTACGGGACCGATGCGGAGGGGCCGGAGATACACTTCAGTTATGAAACTGAGAACCACTGCCTGACGTTCGCCCATCTGGCGGCACGATTGCTGGATGCGGAGTATTATGTGGTGGCACGCTCGGGCGCGGGAATCTACAGGAATTATAACGGTCCGCGCGAGGGCTCGCCTGACGGCCGTATGCCTGACGATTATGACAATGTGCTGATCTATCATCCCGAAAACAAATGGGATTTCTCGAAATGGCAGCCGGATATTGTGTGCGTCAATCTCGGGACTAATGATCTGTCGCTCAACAATTATGACATAGATCTCTTCAGGGATGCGGCCGGGAGGTTTACCGATCATATAAGAGAGGTATATCCGGAGGCAACCATCGTGCTTCTGACGGGGCCTATGCTTCACGGGAAGACTCTGGAGGATGCCCGTGGGGCGCTCGACGCTGTGGCGGCCGAGAGAGAGGGAGTGGAGAGGTTTGATCTGTCGGAAGAGACGGGCGAACTGGGATATGGCGCCGAACATCATCCGTCGGCAAAGCGCCATGCCGTGAATGCGGTGGAGTTATCGCAATTCATAATGCATAATTCATAATTGATCGGGCGGATGAGCCTTTTTTACTGACTACAGAATTTTCAGCCGGTGGCAAAATCAAATTTCACTTCCTTTATCGACGCTTTGCGTCAACGTATTCTTGTGCTCGACGGGGCGATGGGCACTATGATCCAAGAGGCCCGACTTTCGGAAAACCGTTTCAGAGGCAAACGTTTTGAGACGTGGCCGCAGAGGCTGTCGGGGTGTAACGACCTGCTGTCGCTGACGGAGCCGGGGGTAATCAGTCGCATCTCGCAAATGTATGTCGAGGCGGGGGCGGACATAATTTCGACCAACACGTTCAATGCCAATGCCATATCGCTGGCGGCATATGGTCTTGGGGCTGAAGCGAGGGAGATGAACGTCGCCGCGGCCCGGCTGGCCCGTGATGTGGCCGACAGTGCAGGGAGAAAGGTGTGGGTGGCCGGATCGATCGGGCCGACCGACAAGACGGCATCGATGAGCGCAGATATGAGCGACCCGGGGGCCAGGGCGGTGAGTTATGACCAGTTGAGAGATGCCTATCAGGTGCAGATCGAGGGACTGGCGGAGGGTGGAGCCGACCTGCTGCTTTTCGAGACGGTGTTTGACACGCTCAATCTGAAAGCGGGACTTGAGGCGGCCACTGATTTTGATCTTCCGGTGATGGTGTCGCTGACACTCGCGGGGGCTGACGGCCGAACTTTCTCGGGGCAGACGATCGAGGCTTTTCTGGCGTCGATCGGCCACTATCCGATAGCGTCGGTGGGAATGAACTGTTCGTTCGGGGCGAAGGAGATGCTGCCGTGGCTACGAGAACTGGCGCGTCTGGCTCCATGGCCTGTATCGGCGCATCCGAATGCGGGTCTGCCTGATGCGCTCGGCCACTATAACGACACGCCGGAGAGGATGGCCCGGGAGGTGGCGGCATTTGTGGAGGAGGGACTGGTGAACATCATCGGCGGATGCTGCGGCACTACTCCGCGACACATCGCTGAGATCAGAAAGATAGCCGACGAGGGTAAGCCGAGGGTGTGGCACTCGCCGGACAAAAGGCTGAGGCTCTCGGGACTTGAGGCATTGGACGCCGAGGATGGATTCACGGTGATCGGGGAGAGATGCAATGTGGCCGGATCGAGGAAATTCCTGAGGCTGATCAAGGAGGGGAAGATTTCGGAAGCGCTTGCCGTGGCCCGGACGCAGATCGGTCAGGGTGCGCAGGTGATCGACATAAATATGGATGACGGACTGCTTGACGCAGGGAAGGAACTGAACCGGTTTCTGGATCTGATAGCGTCGGAGCCGGAGATCGCGCGTGTGCCGGTGATGATCGACACTTCCGACCGCGAGGCTGCAATAGATGCGCTCGGACATGTGCAGGGGAAGGGGATAGTCAACTCGATATCGCTCAAGGAGGGAGAGGAGCGGTTTCTGGAGGATGCGGAGCGGATCCGCAGGCGTGGAGCAGCCGTGGTGGTGATGGCGTTCGACGAAAAGGGTCAGGCGGACACTTTCGAGCGGAAGACCGAGGTGTGCGGACGTGCCTACAGGCTGCTGACGGAAAAGATCGGGTTTCCGCCCGAGGATATAATCTTCGATCCTAATGTGCTGGCAGTCGCGACGGGAATCGAGGGGCACGACCGCTACGGACTCGATTTCATCCGCGCGACGAAGTGGATAAGGGAAAATCTGCCGCATGCGAAGGTGAGCGGGGGTGTCAGTAACCTGTCTTTCGCCTTCAGGGGCCATAATGCGCTCAGGGAGGCGATGCATTCGGTGTTTCTGTACCACGCGCGCCGGGCCGGACTGAACATGGCGATCGTCAATCCGGGAGCAATGACAGAATATGAGACGATCGACGCTGAACTGAGGGGTCTGATAGAGGATCTGCTGCTCTGCCGGCGCGATGATGCGGCGGAGCGGCTGACGGAATATGCGTCGTCACACGTGATAGAGAAAAATACTCCTGCCGCAGGAGAAAAGGGAAAGGAGATGAGGGAACTGACTCCGGCCGAACGACTTGCGGAGGCGATGGTGACTGGAAACGACCTGACGCTCGCGGGCGACATCGAGGCTCTTCTTTCCTCGGGGATGGAGGGGGTGGAGATAATCAGCGGCCCTCTGATGGAGGGGATGGACAAGGTGGGACGTCTCTTCGGGGAGGGGCGGATGTTCCTGCCCCAGGTGGTCAAAGCGGCGCGCACGATGAAGCGTGCCGTGGAGATACTCGAGCCTGTGATAGGGAAAGGTCAGGAGAAGATGGCGGCCAAGGCCGGAAAGGTGATGATAGCCACCGTGAAAGGGGATGTGCATGACATCGGGAAAAACATCGTGGCGATCGTGATGGGGTGCAACAACTTCGAGGTGGTGGATCTCGGAGTAATGGTTGACGCGCAGCGGATTGTCGAGGAGGCACGCAGGCATGATCCTGACATAATCTGCCTTTCCGGGCTTATCACGCCGTCGCTCGAGGAGATGAGAGTGACTGTGGCCGCGCTGGCCGAGGCTGGAATCGACAAGCCGGTGATGATCGGTGGTGCGACAACCTCTCCCCTTCACACCGCGCTGAGGATAGCGCCTGCCACGCCATGGCCGGTGATACATGCGGCCGATGCATCGCAAAATCCACTGATCGCGGCCCGTCTGCTCGATCGGGAGAGCCGTGAAGAGTGGCTGAGCGATCTGCGCGAGAGTCAGGAAGGGCTCAGGCGTCGTTATGCCGAGGAGCATGTGGAGGAGTATCCTGAAGAGGAGGCAAGGAGGCGGCATGCGCCTTATGCCGCGGCTCCGGCACCGGCGCCCGCAATGGCAGGGGTGACGGAAATGACTGTGGATGTCAAAGATGTGGCACCTCTCATCAACTGGAAGCAATTTCTGCGGGCGTGGCGCAGCAACGGGGCACCCGAGGATGAACGGAGAAAATTGCTTGAGGATGCGCGCTCGATCGTCGGGAGTGAGCCGGAACGGTTTGAGATAAAATGTAAGGTAAAGATCGACCGGGCGAGTGTCGACCGGGCGACGGACACCGTCACATTCGGGGGTACACAACTTCATCTGCCGCGCAGGCGGCGTGGGAACGAGGAGGTGTGTCCTTCGGTGGCCGACTGGATTTATGGCGAGGGGGAAGATCGGATGGGTGCTTTCGCGGTGGCTGTCACGGTGAGGCCTGACGATGATGAGAAGAAGGATCCCTACAGGGAATTGCTGCTGCAGTCGATTTCACATCGCCTGGCCGAAGCGACGTCGGAGTGGCTGCACAGGAGGGTGAGGATGGAGATATGGGGATATTCTCCTGACGAAAACCTGACGACGGAGCAACTATTTGCGGCGAAATACAGGGGGATCCGCCCGGCGGTGGGATATCCGTCGCTCCCCGACCAGCGGCTGGCGCTCAGACTTGCCGAGGCATTGAAGCCCGAGACAATCGGTATCAGGGTGACCGAAAACGGGGCAATGATGCCTGACGCTTCGGAAATGGGGCTTTATATCGCGGCTCCCGAGGCTTATTACTATTCCTGAACCTCGTTCGCCAGACTGTCGGTGTCGGCGGCAGGGACGAGACGGCTGCGGATGACGGCAGCAGCCTCGTCGAGACTTTCGCCGCGATAAATGATCTTGGTGGAACTGTCGGCCACGATGTAGAACGGGAGCCGCGGGATCTCGAGACGACGGAGGGGTGCGCTGCTGACGCCTCCGGGAGCCCAGCCCTGCTGCCATCCGGCGGTGTCGCGTGCAATGTCGGCGCGCCATGTCGCTGAGTCGGTCTGGGCACCTACCTCGAGGAGATCAAGGCGGTTGTTGGGGAATGAGTCGCGCAGACTGCGCAGCGTGAGGATATCGTCACGGTTTTTTGCTTTGGCGGTCACGGCGAGCAACTGGTAACTCTGCAGTCCGGGGGTGAGGGAGGCGCGGCGGAGCGTGTCGGCACTGATGGGGAGAGAGACGCCTCTCATTTCCTCGCGTGCCCCGGTGGCTATCTGGCCTCCGAGCATCCTGGCCCAGTTTTTCACCATTCCCTGCGGGAGTATTTCCTGGTCGATGAGCTGGAGCAGGGAGTCGGCTTCGAGTTCGTGTCCGGGGACGTGGAAGCGCGTCATAAGCAGGAATGCGGAGAGGAAGTCCTTGGGATGGTCGCCGACGATGGCGGCTATGCGGCTGTTGCGTTCGATGGGGTCGGCAACGCTGTCGGTCGAAGCAAGAAGACGGACGAACTCGGCGGCCGGCTTCCAGCCTTTAACAACGAGAGTGGAGTCGAGGCCGAATTTCATGCGCGCCTCGATCTTGCGGCCATCCTCGACGGGAAGGGCAAGGAGCGGACGGGCCGAGCCGGCGGTGAAGAATTCGGCGAGTGTCGGCGAGGGGGCGGATCCGGTAAATTCGATTATTTCTTTCGAGTCGGGGTGGGCGGTGACACGCCTCAGAGCACCGCGACGGTCGGTGTAGACCATGTCGACACCCTGGTTGCCGAGGCCGTCGACTCGGAGTCGGACGGTGAAATGAGGATCATCGTCGGAGCAGGATGTGAGCAGAAGGGTCAGGAAAATGAAGAGACTTCTGACAATCTGGCCGCGGTATATCTTTATTGATGGAGTATTCATGGGGGGGGAGGTTGGAGATGCAAAAATAGTGGAAATATCCCGAAAAGGCAAAAATTATTGACACTAACGGGGGCCGGAGCGACGTGAAAGCGCGGGTGCGTGCGGGACGAATTGTGCGATTTGACTGGCGGCTAATTTGGAATAAGACGCTAAAATCATTAATTTTGCGGTCAATCTCATCACAATACCATCCAGATGCTCCGGTCAGTATTCATATTTCTGTTCTTTCTGCTCGCGACGGCTCCCGCGGTGAAGTCGCAGGTGCTTACCGATGTGGCTGAAGACAAAGATAATATTGTCAACACCGACTCAGTGAGGCGTGCGTTCGACTCGGGTCCCTACTTCGGGCTTTATAAGGACAATTATTTCATCTTCGGGTGTCCGGTCGGGCAGACCATCACGCGGAAGAATTCAAACATCAAATTTCAGATATCTTTCGCCCAGCGTCTTACGAAGTCTACTCTTCCTTTCGGGACCTATCTTTTCCTGTTCTACACGCAGAAGGCATTCTGGAATATACTCGAGAATTCGATGCCTTTCACCGACCTTAATTTCAATCCGGGCATCGGTCTTACGAAACCCCTTTTTGTAAAAAACCGTTTCGTGGGAAAGATAAATCTTATCGCCGAACATGAGAGCAACGGCCGCGACGGGGCGGCCTCGCGCTCGTGGAACAAAATCTCGCTCGGAGGCTCCATAATGATCGACCCGCAGATCACGGTGCATGCCAAGTTCTGGATTCCGATCGTGGACGGCTATGAAAATCCTGACCTTCTCAACTACACGGGCATCTATCAGATGGGTACCGCCTTCAATTCGCGCAACGGGCGTTTCGGATTTGCCATCACACTCGTGAAACGCAAGGGATGGAGGATGAACTACAACACGATTGTCGACCTCAACTACCGTCTCTTCAAGCGTGACAACCAGTATCTCTTCCTGCAGTATTACAACGGCTATGGGGAAGGACTGCTGGCCTACAAGGAGTTCCACTCGACGCTGCGCATCGGAATAGTCATCAAGCCTACGCTTTTCAGCGACTATTGAGGGGTTTAAATTCTCAAATGAAAACTACCTAACCGCCTAATTCTCACCTTCTCCGAGGTGTGTTAATAAAAATTTCAGATTTTCCTGCCGAAAATTAGTTTGTATTTGCAAATTTTTTATTAATTTTGAGGTCGGAAAATCTATGCAATCAGAAGTTTATCATATCCCGGCTCTGCTTCCCGAGTGCCTGCAGGCGCTCGACATCCATGCGGGAGGCACTTATGTCGACGTCACCTATGGCGGCGGCGGTCATTCGCGTGCCATCCTCGAACGCCTTTCGGCTGAAGAAGGAGGCCATCTGTATGCCTTCGATCAGGATTCTGATGCGA
>CAMWGM010000053.1 GCA_947173755.1 uncultured Muribaculaceae bacterium | reverse complement strand
GTATAGGAGGATGTTGGAATCTGGCAGTTAATTCGCCACACTGCGGAAGATTTGCAGTTCAACTCGACAGCGACGACATTTATCACCATCAGGATGTCCTGCAGAGGATAGTCGATAAGTTTTTGGACGAGAAGTGCGGAATGGTGGTCGGTTCCTACACTCTTACTGACTTTGACGGCAATATTCTTCCGCCAGGATTAATCGATCACCGGGAATGGACGGATGCGAACGGAGCAAATAATGCCTTACGCATAAACGGACTCGGCGCTCCCCGTGCGTTCGCTACTTCGCTGATACGCAAGATTTCATTTCCCAATGTAAGTTACGGTGAAGACTATGCCGTTGGTCTGGCAATCAGTCGAGAATATAGGATTGGTCGAATCTATGATTCGCTTTATCTCTGCCGTCGATGGGAGGATAATACCGATCATGCGCTCTCTCACGCAAAGATTAATGCCAACAATACCTTTAAGGATTCCGTGAGAACAGTGGAACTTGCGCAAAGAAAACTGCTTAATGAAAGGAACCTCATAAGAAAGGTTGATGAGATGTATGAGCGTCAGAGGAATTCCTGGCCCCTGTTTGCCGACAACCTTCGCAATCTGAAAGATGCGTCTGAAGAATCAGAAAGAGTCTTTCTTCCAGAATATCCTGCTCAGGAGATTGTCAAGATTCTTGCAGCCCATCGCCGACGCTCAGCCATCGCCGATGTCACATGGAAAGCGATCCGCGAACGCGGATGTTTTCTTTGCGAGGAGGCGCGTCCCGAGGAGCAGGAGAAAATCGAGACAGAATCTTTCGATATTCTGGTCAATCCTTATCCGGTGGTAGAAACTCATCTGACTATTCCGTCAAAAAAACACGAGCCACAGTTATTAGCGGGAAAAATTTCCGATATGCTCCATTTTGCGAAGGTTTTCAGAGGAATGGTGGTGTTTTATAACGGAGGCAAATGTGGGGCATCCGCTCCCGATCATTTCCATTTCCAGGCGGTCGAACTGCCCGAAAAGCTGCTTTTTAAAGTTGATGAAGGAATAGGTTTTTCATCTCCGGAGGAGACATGTGTGCCGTATATATCAATCGGAGGGGCGGAGGAGCGTGTAATTTCACGAATGGCCGAAGATGTAATGAAGCGTCTTCCGCGAATAGACGAAGAACAGGAAGCACGAGTCAACGTTGCGGTGATATACGACGGAGAGCAATTCAATATGAAAATTTTCCTGCGGCGAGCCCATCGTCCACAGTGTTTCGGCGAGGGTGACGGAAAACTGACCATAAGCCCCGCTACACTCGAGATGCTCGGACTTTTCATCACCTCGTCTCAGCACGATTTTGAAGCACTTACAGCAGAAAAAGTTATAGAAATTTATCGGGATGTATGTGTTACTTCCGACAATCTTAACCGAATAAAGACCCTCTTGAAAGAAAATGAGTGAACCGTTAACAGTGTGTGTCGGTATTCTGACTACTGACAGGAAGGTTAAGGTAAATTTTACCGGTATCTACTCATCGGAAACCGATAGTGTGGTGACCGGTGAAACTGAATTCGCTCTTTCGGAGGGAGGATGCGGTGTAGAGGTTAACGGCCGGCTATATCTTACTACGCCCGTTTTCTACCCGTCTTCACCGGACGGGGACTCTTTTGAAATCGAAGGCGTTACCATCGGAGTCGAATTTCACTGGGAAAGAAAGGAAAATCAGCGGTTCCGGGGCGCACCGAAGGTCGTTGCCGACAGCGGCAAACTTGTGTTTATAAACATCGTCAATATCGAGGAATATCTCAAGTCGGTCATTTCAAGCGAGATGAAGTCTACCGCCTCTCTCAATCTACTGCGGGCGCACGCTGTGATTTCACGGTCATGGCTTGTGGCTCAGATGAGCCGCCGACAGCATCAGTATCGTCGTGACGGACAGAGAGGAGTATCAGATTCGACGTCTGAAATTGTAAGGTGGTGGGATCAGGAGGATCACAGATTGTTTGACGTATGTGCCGATGATCATTGCCAACGCTACCAGGGAGTCTCGCGGATTGCTTCTGATCGGGCAATCAGTGCTGTAAATGATACATGGGGGCAAGTTCTTATGGCAGACGGAACTCTTTGTGACGCCCGTTTTTCGAAATGCTGTGGCGGAGTTTTCGAACGTTTCGAGAATTGTTGGGAGAATGAGCCTAAATCTTATCTCGTCGCGCGTCATGACGCGATCGATTATGACCGCTTTCCGGATCTGACAATAGAAAAGAATGCTCTCGACTGGATTGAGGGGCGACCGGAAGCTTTCTGTAATACTTCCGATGCGAAAATTCTCGGTCAGGTTCTTAACAATTATGATCGGGAGACTTCGGATTTCTTCCGCTGGGAGGTTGAATATGACCGTGACGAACTGGGTCGGATAGTCGCCGAAAGATTGGGCGAGGATCTCGGACGGATTATTGAACTTGTCCCTCTTTCAAGGGGCACGTCCGGAAGAATCTATCGGCTGGAAATCATCGGTGAGAAAGGTAGCAAAATTATCGGGAAGGAACTGATGATCCGTCGCACTTTGTCGAAAAGTCATCTTCTGAGTTCGGCGTTCGTTATGTCGGGCGATGAGTCACATATTCGCCTCAGGGGAGCAGGCTGGGGACATGGGGTAGGATTGTGTCAGATCGGAGCCGCTGTCATGGGCGAACGAGGGTATTCCTATCTCGATATTCTGAAACATTATTATCCCGGGGCACATGTCGAAAGTCTCTATTAACGGCAGATCTCCCTGGGCGTGGATCCCGACTCTTTATTTCGCACAGGGACTCCCTTATGTTGCCGTGATGACACTGTCTGTCATCATGTATAAGCGTCTCGGTATCTCGAACACTGATATCGCTTTTTTCACGGGATGGTTATATCTACCTTGGGTAATAAAACCATTGTGGAGCCCGTTTGTCGACATTTTTTTCACAAAGCGAGTATGGATTCTTGCGATGCAGGTCCTCATCGCACTATCGCTCGGAGGCATCGCACTATTTCTTCCCGGTCCGCTGTTTTTCAGACTTACACTTGCTGCTTTCTGGCTGACGGGATTTGCATCGGCCACACACGATATAGCAGCAGATGGCTACTATATGCTTGCACTTTCGCAGCATGAACAGTCTTTTTATGTCGGAATCCGCTCCACCTTCTACCGTATCGCCTCGGTTGCCGGCCAGGGACTCCTTGTGGTTCTTGCCGGAATCCTGGAGGATTCCTCGGGTGACATACCTTTCGCATGGGCCTCGGTTTTCGCACTTCTGGCAGTCCTGTTCCTGATATTTGCGCTTTACCATTCCCGGGCTCTCCCGAAGGTTGAAAAAAAATCATTGTCTCCAAAATCACTAAGAGATACCATGGCTGATTTTGCAGAAGTTTGGGTGGACTTTTTCAGGAAGCCGGGAGTTGGAATTGCAATTCTGTTCATGTTGCTATACCGTTTGCCCGAGGCTCAGTTGGTTAAACTGATCCAACCCTTCCTTCTTGACTCACCGGAAGTCGGAGGACTTGGTCTTTCGACAAAAGAGGTCGGAATTGTTTACGGAACAGTCGGAATCATCGGACTTACAGTCGGAGGAATCATCGGAGGCATCTGCGCTGCGAGATCCGGTCTCCACAAATGGTTGCGTCCGATGGCGTGGAGTATGTCATTGACCTGTCTTACTTTCGTATATCTCAGTTTCGTCAACAACCCATCTCTGGTGGAGATAAACCTGTGTGTCTTCATCGAGCAATTCGGTTACGGCTTCGGTTTCACGGCATATATGCTCTACCTCATATATTTTTCAGAGGGTCGATACGCAACTTCCCATTACAGTATCTGTACAGGTTTCATGGCCCTGTCGATGATGATCCCCGGTATGGCGGCGGGATGGATAGCCGATCAATTCGGTTATCAGTCATTCTTCCTCTGGACAATGATATGTTGTGTAGCGACCATATTTACAGCCTCTCTTCTAAAAATCAACCCTCAATTCGGAAAGAAAAATTCATGAAAAAGTCTTTTAAATCTATTCTCCTTCTCGCTCTCATTCTTTGCGGATGCGGAGGAAACACTGAAACAGCGACCGCATCTCAGGAAGTCCTAACTTCCCCCGATACCCGCAAGACTCTCACGGGTATTGAAGTGCTTCGCGAAAATGGCTTTGATATTCTGAAAGGGAAAAAGATAGGATTGATAACAAATCCTACCGGTGTCGATGCATCTCTTGTATCCACTATCGATATCCTTGCCGATGCACCCGGTGTGACTCTCAGCGCTCTTTTCGCTCCGGAACATGGAGTGCGAGGTGACTATATCGCCGGTGCAACAGTTGCAAATTCAGTCGACAAGAAAACAGGAGTGAAAGTCTATTCGCTTCATGGAAAAACACGTCGACCAACCCCGGAGATGCTACGGGGTCTTGACGCTTTGGTCTACGATATTCAGGATATTGGTTGCCGCTCTTATACCTTCATATCGACCATGGGTCTTGCAATGCGTGCCGCGGCCGAAGAAGGGATAGAATTCATCGTTCTCGACCGTCCCAATCCTCTTGGTGGAGAAAGAGTGGAGGGATGTGGAGTGGATCCCGACTGCGTCACCTTTGTCAGTCAGTTTGATATACCTTATATATATGGTCTGACTCCCGGCGAACTTGCTTCTTATTTTGTGGGAGAAGGGATTGTCAGCAAGACTCTCCGGCTGACGGTAGTTCCCCTCAAAGGCTGGACCCGTGAGATGTCATACGATCAGACGGGGCTTCCCTGGGTTCTCCCTTCACCGCATATACCTCAGCCGGTCTCGGCTATGTTTTATCCGGCAACAGGAATAATGGGCGAACTCGATTATGTAAACATCGGCGTAGGATATACACTTCCGTTCCAACTCGCAACCGCACCCTGGATCGATGGGCAGAAACTCTGCGATGCTCTCCGGAAGGCTAATGTTCCCGGTATGGAATGGCGTCCCGTCTGGTATAAACCGTTCTATGGAATTTTCAAAGGGGAGGCTGTCAGCGGAGTTCAGCCTTACATTGCGGATAGCAACAGTGCTGTCCTGTCACTGACACAATTTTACCTCATGGAGCAGTTGGCTGATCTTTATCCCTCTCATTTACCTTTTGCCACTGCCGCGCAATCGCGTCTGACAATGTTCGATAAAGTCTGCGGTTCGAAAAAGATCCGTCAGGCATTCTCCCGAAACTATAAAGTGGCCGATATATATGCTCTCTGGATGGGAGGATGCGAAGAATTTAAGCAGAAATCGATGAAATATCGGCTTTATGAATAAGAAACTGATTGTCGATAGCGGCGGGAATAAAATTTCCTGGGGCGGAGCACTCAACGCCGTTACGAGAGGATTTAATGCGGTCGACAGCGGAGGGGAAACTCTTTGCGATATACTGGCGGAAATTAGCGGCACAAGGGAAGATATCACCGAAATAAGATTTTTTGGTGCAGGAATTACCGACGACACTCGCAGGGAGGAGGTTAAGTTTCAGTTAAAGCGATTTTTTACGAAGGCAGAAATATTTGTCGAAAGCGATTTGGTCGGGGCAGCGGTTGCTCTGTGCGGTGATAATAGCGGAGTGGCTGCCATACTCGGCACTGGTGCGAATTCGTGTCAGTGGGACGGACAGAAAATCGTTGCAAATACTCCCGCTCTCGGCTACATAATCGGCGACGAAGGAAGCGGCGCGGTAATCGGTAAACATTTTCTTGAGTCATATCTGAAACACCGGTTCTCCCGGGAGATCGAGGCAAGAGTCTTCATCGACCCGAAGGAGGTTATCGAGAATGTCTATCGTGAAGGAAATCCACGCAAATATCTGAGTTCTTTCGCTCCGTTAATAAGAGAACTCGCCGGGGAATTTGAAGAGGTCAACCGGTTTGCTTTGGAAGAACTGAAAAAATTCTTCACATTCAATATCGATCCATATGGTGTGCTTCGTGGAACTAAGGTGAATTTTACCGGAAGCATCGCTTACCATTTTAAGGATATTCTGGCGAAGGCAGCGGAAGAAACCGGATATACTTTAGGAAAGGTGATAAAGGATCCGATGGAAAATCTAATAAAATTCTACGGAGCATAAAGATGATCGGCTTATCAATACCTTCGTAAAGGTTGATAAGCCGATCATCTTTTGTCAGAATGTCACCGCCAACTGACATTGCAGTCGGTTGGCATGGAGTCCGGCTCCATCGAAATTTTTACGATGTCCATAATCATATTCGATTCCGGCAGACACAAATTTGTTGATGGTCCAGATTACGTTGGCTGCCACATAGTCTCCGTATCTATACTGATTTTCAGTAACCACCGCACCCTCGGGAAGACTGTTGAGGAGGTGACTGTAAACCAGATTGGAAGAAACATTGCTTGAAAACGCATATGACAATCCTCCTGTAATTCCGAAAGTCTTCACCATCTTCAATTTTCCGGGCGTATCAGATGCAACTGCATCCATTCCCAAGCCATTATCATCCTGCAGATAGGATCCGATTCCGACACCATAGGCTGCATTGAAGTTGGCACTCAGACCTCCGGCAACTTTCGTCATACCTGAGATCTGTACGCCTCCTCCTACATCAGTTTTATTGGAACTCTCCGCGAGATTGCGATACTGGATAGGCCTTACTATTCCGGAGAGCCGGAAATGAGAGGCTCCCCCAGCCCAAGAGTACTGGAGATAGAAAGGAACAGCAGGTATACGCTGATTAATGTCAGAGGTCTTATCGCCGGTAGATATCGAGGCTGATGCTTCATCAATACCGATGGCGCCGGAGAAATGATCTGAGAACTTCTGTTGCCAGTAAGCAGTGAACAGAGTCATGAAAGGATAGCCGTTAGGACCTTCGAAATCGATAGTCATAGGTTCAGCCGCTGCATCGGTGAAAAGACTGTTGGTGTAACCTGCTGTCAGCCCTCTATACTTGGCATAGAAGTGAAAGCAGTTGAACGAATTGTTATTCCCCAGGAAATTTCCCTTGAAGAATACACCGATCTTATTCTCCGATCCCGGCATAGCCATGAAATTGACATAGATGGAGGAAGTCTGCCAACCGAATTGAGTCGAACCGCCGTTCCCGGGGGTAGCCTTTGTGAGAGCCGAGGGTGTGAAAAGAACGGGCGAAGCCATCTCATCACCCCATGTGAAGACTCCTTCTCCTAAAAACTGGGCGCCGATACCGAGATAGAACATATCGTTCTTACCAACTATGGCAAAGCGTGGCAACCCATGATCCTTGGGAGACTGCGGAGCATTTTCCCTGAAGGCTTTCTCTACTTTCCTAGAATCAGTCTCAGAATCGTTAACCACGGAAGTTACTGATTCCTCCGGCTGCGTCTGAGCATGAATGTCAAGAGAAGCGGATCCTATCAGCATTGCTGAGAGTATCAATATCTTGTTAATCATAACCGTATCCGTTTTTAGTTTTCATTCTTGATCGAGAAAGCGAAACTCTTGCGCATCACCAGTGTCACAACTGTAAAGGCAACCAGGAGAATGAAACTGATCAGAAAAGCGAAAGTTCCACCGGGTTGTACATGGAAAATATCCCTCATTCCGCCGATCAGGAATGGTGATACAACAATTGCGAGATAGTTGGCGGAGAGAACGAAGGCAAGAGCCATCGTGGCTTTTTTGCTATTGTTAACGCAAGCGGTGGCTTTGTCATAAAGGATAGGCTGGCAAAGACCGTAGCCCAGACCTACTAGTGCTGCACCGATGCACATTGTGACTGAGTCTGGGAAGAATGCAAACAAGGCCTGTCCAACTGTCATCATCGCCGCTGCCCAGAAGAATGTCAGCCCCTTGAGGAATTTCAGGAAGAAGGGGAGAACGTAGCCCGGGAGGAGAATAAAGAGGAAATAAATTGCAGTGATAGTACCAGAGAGCGACGGACTCCAGTCGCGCTTCTCAATGAGGAACGGACAATAATAAGAAATGGAGATCGAAGCGAATGTTACGAAGAAATATACACCTATCAGAGACCAGATGCGTCCAAGATAAAAACCGCTCTTTGTCTTGGGAGCATTCTCTGCGACCTTGGTATCGGTCGGCTGAACAGTTGCAGTAGGCATCACACTATCGTTTGATCTGACAGTACGAGCCAACCAGGGGCATAATGCAAGAGGTATCAAGCATACGAGATAGACTGCGAACGGAA
>CAMWGM010000052.1 GCA_947173755.1 uncultured Muribaculaceae bacterium | reverse complement strand
ATCCAGAGGGTCGAGCCTTCACCACCGAGGAAGTAGTCACCTGCCTTAGAGGCTGATGCCACAATCATGATATGGCTGAAAGCACCCGGATTTACATCAGTGAGATTGATAGTAAACTCGATCATGTCATCGCCGGGAGTAGCCTCGGAGACAATCATTTCACCGTATGCTTTGACATTCGAGCCGTTCTTGTCGAAGAGTTGAGGCACTTTAGTTTTGATGATTACCGGGAAATCCTTATATTCAACATCAACTTTCGAGTGGTCCACCAGAGCGATATATATTATCGCTTTATCATGACTTCCGGTAGGGAATTCTTCTTTAAGTTCGGAAGGTGTGAAATTCGGAACCTTCGTGAATACTTTATCCTGAACGGTTCCGGGAGAATATTTAATCCAACCCTTGAGTGCTTTGGGTCGAGCCTCGGGATTCCAAGGGCGTCCCCAGCCGAGAATACCGTCGGTACCATCAGTTTTGAGATATTTTCCGACAAAAGCATTTCCGGCAGCAAATCGACCGATGCTACCTAAACCGACGAACTGCGACTTGAGTTTGGCCGAATAGTTACCGCTATGCTTAACAGATGTATCTTTTTCGGTTACATCCTTTCCCATTGTCTTGGAACCGTGATTGCCTGAATCCCAGAACATAGATGCTTCATTAGCACATATAAACATTGGACTCGATCCACTCCAGTCCTCGAATCCTCCATTGGGTAGTTGAGGATATGAAACAGTTTCGAATGACAAAGTCTTTCCTTCAAATCGTGTGCCGTCTGCCTTTGTAGCAACCACCCGGTACTCGTAAGTGGTTCCTGCAACAAGGTCGTTGACGGTCGCAGTCAGTTTGCTACCGTTGACGGTCGCTGCGATAGGCGTCCAGTCCTCGTAGGAACGTGTTGCGGCTTGACGGAGTTCGAAGCCAAAGCCTGATGCCGTGTTGTCGAGTATCGTACCTGTAAGCGTGGCCGAGGTAAATCCGAGCGAAGATGCGCTGACTTCATTACCTTGCACGGGGGCACCGGAAACTTCGAGAACGAATGTCTTCTCCGTCTCCTGACTGACACCATCGGTCGCCACGATCTTCATTTCATAGGTTCCTTCGGCCAGAGTATTTGTAAAGAATTCCTCAAAGTTGATACGCATGTTTGTATCTAATGTCGGATTAATTGTATCTCTTTTCAGAAGTTCAAATTCTATGCCCTTTGAAGAGAGTTCCTCCTTATGTTGCGACTCCATTTTCACCAAATCGTATTGGGGGAATGATGCACCGGCAGCCTCGAGAAGAGAGCCGCTCACCACGACACTTTCGATCGACGATGATGTGGTGATATAAAGCGAACGTCTGCCCACTTCTCCCGGTACAGTCACAAGAGGTTGGTTGATGTTGAAACCGACACCTTTGATATCTGGAGCAAGATTGATATAAATTTCCTGCTTCTCCCCTTCCACAGGCTCAGGTTCGATCTCAAGGGTAAAATAGGTTCCACCTATCTTGATCTCACCGTGTGAATCATAACGGAGATTAACCTTATATTCAGTAGCGTGAGCAAGATAAGGGGCTTCTGTGACCTTCGCGTCCTTAAACTCCATTTCTTTCTCAAAGGGCTCATTCTTTGTCAGATCCGTACCGGCAAGTTTGAATTTCAAACCTCTGGTGCGTGAATTGATCATGAAATAGCCTTTGTCGGTTGACTTGCCCTCGAAGACGAGCGAGTGCGAACCGTCGGTGACGCCGTCGTTCAGACTGACCGTCAAAGAATAATCTCCGAGCACCTGATCGATGTCCGGATCATAGATCACAGAGACGAGCGTGTTGCGGATGTGGCATTCGAGATCAACCTGTGTGTTGACACCTTTTGAGATCTCGAACGGACTGACACCCCTGAAACGCTTTTTGTCCCAGGATGCGGGCACCGAGTCACCAACCCACGCCTCAGCAACATAACTGCCTACCTCAAGAGGTAGACCTTCCGTCGGGAACGAGGCAAGCCCTGTGAATGTATGTATACGGCCTTTCTTTGAGTCGGAAATCCAGATAGTGGCACTTGCCGATAGATCGGCTATCTCCTCATTGGAAAGAGCGCGACTTACGACCTTTATATCGTTCATCACCGAGGTGTGGAGCATCATGCGTCCCTGACCTTCCTCAAGCAACTGCTCATCGCGGCAACTTGTGAAAGCAACCCCGAGCAGAAGAGAGCCGGCGATTATTGCATATCTTGTTTTCATCATTATACGACAAATATGAGAACAGTAGATTTTGTATTACCATTTTTGTCAGTGACACTGATCTTGAAAGTGTGACGACCCGGGAATGGATTCAACAGCGGCACGAGTCCTGTCACGTCAAACACAACCGGACCATCAATTCCCTTTCCAAGTACCTGATCGTTGACCGGAAGACCGAGACTTTCTCCGTATGCTTCAACCTGGTCATCGGGAATATGAGCGAGATCAAAGTCCAGATCAATCAATCCTCCTGCAGATGCTATAAAGTCAGCATTATCACTCTCAATCGACACATTAAGTTTTTCAATGCCATGAGGTTTGGCATATATATTAACGATGGCAGGTACTGCCGAGGTAGGATTGGTCTTGTCCGCACCGAGCTGAAGAGCCGATCCTTCCAAATCGAAGATGACAGGGTCGTCTGAGGGATCTTTTCCGGGATCGTCAGGACCGGGGCCGGGCGTGTCACCCCATTCCTCATCATCGGGACGACCCGGGTTTTCGCCGTCGTTTCCTCCGGGAACATCGCCACTTTCTGTCTGCTCGTTAATGTCTCCCTTGACTGTGATGCCTGCGGGATCGACGTCACCGTTCTCGCCGGGAACATCAGTATCGCCTGAATGCATCTTATAACTGATAATGAAATACTTGCCCTTAGCGACGTTTGTAAATTCCTGAACGCTGCGTTGCAATGATCCTCTCACTGTTCCTTGGAAAGTTGCCACGAGAGTGGTCTGACCGGCAGTTACATCAAAGTAGGCATAACGCTTTTCGTTCTTTGTCCATTCTATCTTGGCTCCTGTACCTGCAACTATTGCCACTTTGCAGTCATCCTCCATATTTTTGGTGAGGAGTTCCGAGAAAGTAACCGCGACCTTTATTGAAGAGAATTTGGCGGTTACGGTGCCGAGAGCCGTAATCTTATTATCCTCGATCTTGAAATCTTCGACACCCTCGAAATAGGGGGAATCCCAAGCAACCGGCTCAGGCTGCTCATGACTCTGAACGCGAAGTTTATAACTTCCTACACGAAGCGAGACGACCTCGGGCATCTTTCCGTATGTCCACTTGCATTGCTTACCTTCGTAAGTAGCGATCTTGCCCTCGGAGTTAAAGATAGTTACTATATAATCCTCTAACTCCGTTTTAGCACGGGAGACGACAGTAGGATTGTCGGAGACGGTGAGTTCGAAACCCTCGAAACTCGCGCCGCCCATATTCTTATCAAATTGGGTCGCAGGCTCCCAATCATCGCAGCCGGTGAGGCACACGAAAGCTATCAGGATAGCCCACAATGAATATATCTTTGTTTTCATGAATTTTTGTTTCAGATGATCGGGTTAATAATTGAGTGTGACCTCGTCTATCCAGAGTTGAGAACCCATATAAGTTCCATCACTAAGATTTCCGAAAGATGGTGGTGTAAACCAACTACTGCTCTTAGTAAGAGCATCCGATTTGCATGTTGAGAGGAATCTTACATAAAGTTTAGCCGCCTTAGGAGTATTCAACGGATAGTTAAAGGTAAATGTCTTCTCAGTATAATCTGAAGCACTTGAAAGTTCCTCAACCTTCGATGCAATAATGTTCCCTTGTGCATCATACAATTCATATAATGCTTGGCCACGGTCAGCAGAATTCTTCGGAGAGTATTTATAATAGAAAGTCATGGATACGGGTCTGGATGCAAAATAAATACCACAATCGAGATCTGAAGTCTCTAGAGATCCGCTCACACCGTTATAACCGGTAGGACGAACCGAACGACTGGATCCGAGATGCAATAAACCAGCGTCGGCATATTTCATTTCACCACGCATAGTTCCTATCGCTGAATTACCTGAACCCCAACCAACGGTACGTAGACAAGCGGCCCTTGAACTCTTGGCATCAGTCACCTGCGTGGTGCCTGAAATTCTACAATATGCAAAATCTCCACCCTGACTGGTTGTCATTGGATTGTTTGTTCCCCAGCCGGAGAATACCTCATTCTTCCAATTTCTACCACTACCATCAGTCGTAACTATTGCGTTAAGATTACCATTTGTAATCTGCGTGGCAGCTTCGGTGGTAAAGGTAGTTGTGCGAGAGATGGCATCACCGACGTCAGCACGTACCCAATACTTGGTTGCAGGTTTAAGACCGGTGAGAGTGAAGTTACTGTCGGTACCGTTGACCACCGCACCACTGTTGTAGTCCTCGAAATCGGTTCCGTTGGTCGACAACTGGAAAGCGGCTTTCTGAGTAGAGGCGTTCTCAAGTGTAAGGATCGCTTTGGTCGCAAAGACATTTTCCGGTTTGTCAAGAATCTTGAGTTCGGGGTTGCCATGATTGACAGTGATGACAAGTTGGTTAGACTCGAAACGACCCGTGCGTGCCACTACATAATAGCCCTTATCTTCAACGAACTTGTTGTAGGGATATGAAAGTTCGGCGACGTGAAGGCCTTCCGAATGCTTCTCATCGCTGCAGGATGCGATCTTCACTTCCTCCTCAATGCCGAGTGAATTATTTTTGTAGAAATGGAGACCATGGTCGATATGTTCGTGATCGCCATTAAATCTGAAATCCACCTCAATGTTTCCGAATTTTGTGAAACGGGCTGAAATCAACTCGAAATCGAGAGGGGAAACAGTGATGCCGAACCGTATTTTTGTTGCTGCTTCCTTTCCATAGTTGTCAACCACGGAAACAGTAAATTTTGAAGTATTGTCAGTTACGGAGCCGTTTTCGACATAGGGTACCTGCCCAATAAAATCAATGAAATCCACCACTCCCAGCACACCAGGATTCTTCGAGATGCCGCGGGTGTTGAGTTTAAATTTGTCAAGGAGTGCCTGATACTGACCCGGCGCGCAGAGATCAACATCCACAGGAAATCCCTCTTTGGCGAGTGAAGGCGACTCGGTGTGGAGCATCACGCTCTTGATTCCGCCGCGGGCAATGACGTTGACGGCAAGAATGTCAAAGTGGGGACAACCTTCGATGATGTCAAAAGTAGTTCCCGAAACAAATCCGTCAGGAGCGAGAGTCGGAGCGCCGTGAACGATGATATCATCGGAAATATCGAGCTCGGTGTCATCCTGCTCGACCGCGTCATCGAGATCTATTTTGAGTGACTCTGATCCGCCGACCTGTCCTCCATTGTAATCGATTGTGACAATATGTTTGTGGCGGGGCTTGGCATCGTAGGTGCAGACCACCACATTTTCTGCAGACACTCCGTTAGGTTTCGTGAACGAAATGGCCACTTTTGTTGTGCCGGGGGTTGTATAGAGATCCTCTTCGGCTACGTCAGACCAAGAATGTTTGGTTCCCTCGGATGAAGTTACTGTGAACGACCAGGATGTCATGAACTTTGCGAAAGCGTCAGTCACCTTGATCTCGACAATAGAGTTGGCGAGATAGACAGGCAGATCTATCGAAGTCACTTCCTGATTACGGATTGAGAATGTTGTCTCGCCGTGGCAGTAAGGCTTGCCGAGACCTTCATCCTTCTCGGAACCATAATAGGCTTCAAGAGTATAATCTCCTGTGGGGAAGGTATTATCCTCCTGAAATTCCGAAATGGATGAATAAGTTTTCTCCCATTCGCGCTCGTTTGACGAAATGGTGAGTTGCAGATCATCGACCGAAATGGAATTCCGCATCCGAGCGGCTCTCGATTGTGTCTGCGAAGTTCCTGTGACAGGATCGGCGTTAAGAGTGACTCCGAGTTCCAATCGTCCGGTATCACCGCCTCCGAAAAAATTCTCCTCACGACATCCGGGCAATAAAGCGAGGAAAAGCGAGCAGAAAGATATCCCTGTCAGTAATGATTTCTTCATAATGACTGGTTGATAGGTTTATGAAAGTTCAATCGAATGTTTTTTACACTTGTTTACTTGGCGAGAATGTAAGTTTGCACTATTTTCTCAAACTACAAAATTACTAAAAATAATGGAAAAATTCCATTTTTAACCAAAAAAATAAGATAACCGGTAGGAATTTAAGACTTGTGGGTCAATTTTTTCTACTTCAGACCCAAATTTAACTTAATCTGCCGCGACAAGTGCAGAAGGGAAGGAAAAGTAAGAGATTTTTATCTGAAAGGAATCAGCCGGAGGACACAATTTTTAGAGCATCGGGCGGCACGGAGCAGATCGGGAAGAATTCCGCCAAGATTTGTAAGCATGACCGATACAGGTAAACAAATGTCGGCGTCACAAAGCACCCCTACCCCGTTGAATGCGGTAGTTGAATGTGTCTCATGAGTGAAATCAGAGATAGCAAGTGGCTCGGTGTCGACAATCACATGCTTTCTCACTCCTCCCGGAGTGATGAGTATGGGCAGAAAAGTTTTCATCGCCGGTGATCAGAAGCGAGAACGTGTCACTACCGACGGATATAGTTCACGCATACGCTTGTTGTCGTTGTGATTGCGGACTCTCGACACGGAAATAGAGTCGATGAAGACGGTTTCCGAAGTCGAGGGTCTGTATCTCAGATAACCGTAGACCGAGGTGGCCACACGGTTGGAGTCGGTCACAAGCACGATGCGTTGGGTCTGGTCAGACGACTCCCGGCTGGTGACATATTCTGCGGATCCGTCGTTGTAGTCGACCACAAGCATCATTTCCATCGGTGAGTTGGCATAAAGAGAGCGGGCAGCGAGCACATACCGGTCGCCGCGATCCCAGTTTTTGTCGGTCATGAAATGGAAAGGAATGAATTCGGAGGGTGCCGAAGCAGTCAGTCTGATCGAGGGGACCGAACGGTAGATATTCACCGAGTCACCATCGTCGCTCACCTGATGGGGAGCGTCCTCCGACTTGGCGCCTGCCCTCTCCGCCCGGGCTATCCTCTCCTCGAGGGTCTGTATGGTCAGATCATACACCTTCATATACTCCTCCAGATGGTTGCCATACCAATAGAAAGATGTATCGACCTGCTCGGAGGTAACACCGTGTTTGATGAAAATGCTCTGCATGAGCGCCCTCTTGGCCGAATCGGTCTGATAGGTGCGCGAATTGCCGTCGATGACCGCTTCAGCCGTATGAACATCAGCCATCACCTGTGCCATCTTATTGACCGAGAGAATACCCGACGGGGTCTTCCCGCAGCCGATCAACAGACAGAAAAAAAGAAAAATCGTAGATATTGAGAGGATCTTACGCATTTCGCGACGGAAGCCGGCGCAGACCGGAGGGTGGTAATATATATCGGTGATAGAAAAGGATGAGCACAATTATCCCGCATGAGATAGCAGCGTCGGCAACATTGAACACCGGATGGAAAAAGATGAAGTGTTCACCTCCGAAGAAAGGCAACCATTCGGGCCAGTTCCACTGGGCCAGAGGGAAATAGAACATATCTACCACCTGGCCCTGAAGCCAGGGTGCATAGCCGCCACCTTCCGGAAAAAGCGTTGCGACCATCGGCGGTGCCGGATTGTTGAATATCCTGCCGTAGAACACACAGTCGATTATGTTGCCGGCTGCCCCGGCCACAATGAGCGCCAGGCATATCAGATAGCCTTTCGGAACCTTCCGGATGGAGATGATCTCACTTATATACCAGAGAAGGAAAACAACAGCGACCATACGGAATACAGTCAGCCCGATTTTGCTCCCGAGAGTCATGCCGAAGGCCATCCCAGGATTCTGGATGAAAAGCAGGCGTGCCCATGAAGCCATCTCGACTTGCTCGCCAAGATAGAAATGTGTTTTGATCCAGATTTTGATTACCTGATCGATGATGAGAACAAGCAGGATGAGCACTGCGACCAGGATGGTGCGGTTGCGCTTCATTTACCCTGATTTTTGGCTTCCACGGAACGTGTGGCGTGAGGGACGGAGCGAAGACGCTCCTTGGGAATGAGTTCACCGGTGACTACACAGACTCCATAGGTCTTGTTTTCGATTCTGAGAAGCGCGTTCTGCAGGTGCTGGATAAACTTGAGCTGACGGGCCGCGAGACGTCCCGCGTCCTCTTTGGAGAGCGTGGTGGCCCCTTCGTCGAGCACTTTGAAAGTGGGCGATGTGTCAGCCACATCGTTGCCTTCGGTATTATTGATCACCGAACGAAGGGACTCATACTCGTTG
>CAMWGM010000051.1 GCA_947173755.1 uncultured Muribaculaceae bacterium | reverse complement strand
TGTCGCTTACGCTCCCGGTGAGAAACCGCTCGCTTAAGGTGGGGTTACGAATGGTTGAAGGTCTGCGACCTTCCTGGGAGGTAATTCATAATTCACAATACATAATACCCAATTTACGGGCATAATTGCAATAACGGGATTATGCGATTGTTAATACAAAGTTAGCGAAATCCCGCGGTAAATCCTAATGAAATCAGGGTTTTAACATCAGTTTAAGCGATGTTTATTTCTTTTTGCGTTTTGAGGTCTTTTTGCGGGAAGCGGCTTTGCGGCGGGTGGCTTTTGAGGAGCGGGATTTGAAGGTGAGGCCGTCGTAGGCGTTGGAGAGTACGGTATTGTCGAGCGTGAACGTCGGAGAGATGGACCTGGAGGGGTCTTTGAGGGTATGGCTGAAGAGCCAGTCGTAGATATCGCGGTGATAGAAAAGACGGGCCGGGCTTCCGTGGTTCCATCCTGCGACACGGTCGTAGGTGAGGCGTGGAGACTGAGGGTCGACGCTTCGGATGACCGAAGCCACACGGTCGCTCTGACTGATGCTGACGGCACGGTCGGCAGTTCCGTGGATGAGCCAGAGAGGGACTTCGCTGAGAGGCTTGAGGTCGCTGACCGAACCACCTCCGCACATGGCGATGGCAGCGGCGACGCGGTCGGGATATCTCGCGGTGACGTCGATGGTGCCGTAGCCTCCGAGACTCATGCCGATCACGTAGACGCGGTCGTAGTCGATGTTGTGCTCGTCGGACACATAGTCGAGAAGCGCCATCACTTTGTCGGGATTCCATGAACCGCCGGGATTCTGCGGGGCTATGACATAGGCATCGAGACGCCGGCCCATCTCGATGGCGTCGATGGTGCCGTAGCGCTTGACGCGATCGAGGTCGCGGCCGCAGAGAGATGCCCCGTGAAGAAAGATGACCACCGGCTTGGGCTCGAATTCCTCGGCGGCAGACGGGTCGGGAGTATAGAGCCAGAAATCATAACTGCCGGGGACTACACCACGCATAGCCTTGAGATGCTGTGCGGAGAGGGCGGCAGTGGTGAATAAGGCGAGAAGGATCAGCAGAAATCTTTTCATCAGGGGACGGGTTTGACACGTAAAGTTACGAAATATCCACGGACTTCCAAAATAAAACTTTCTCAACCAACAGTTGAAATAATTTGTTATAAACTTAAAACATCATCAAATTATGTCATCAATTCATCCAACGCCCGGAGGTCTCAATCCTCCCGATTTTGAAAAAGGAGGATTTGCCCATCACATTTTCTTTTCTGCCCGTCGTGCCATAGCATCACATGCGACAGGTGGTAACGTCTTGATACTCGCAACACTGCTGGCCCTGATAGTGGCCAACGTGCCTGCGTTCGCAGGTGTCTACAATTCGTTCTGGAACCTGCCGATGCGTCTGCAGATCGGAGGTTTCAACCTGTTCAGCCATGCGGGGCACCCGATGACAGTGCTGCAGTTTATCAACGATGCGCTGATGGCGATTTTCTTCTTCACCATCGGACTGGAGATAAAACGTGAGGTGCTTGTGGGTGAACTTTCGTCGTTCAGGCAGGCACTGCTGCCGATCATGGCTGCGATAGGAGGCATGCTTATCCCGGTCGGGCTATATCTGTTGTTCGCGCGCGGGACAGACTATGTCGACGGCGCGGCAATCCCGATGGCCACGGATATCGCTTTCTCGCTCGGCATTCTCGCGTTGCTTGGAAGCCGTGTGCCACTGTCGCTAAAGATCTTCCTGACGACACTCGCGGTGGTGGATGATATAGGCGGTATCATTGTGATAGCGGCATTCTATAGTTCGCATATCGAGATAAGTTTCCTCGGCTATGCGGCGATCGGACTTCTCGTCCTCCTGGCGGGAGGAGCATGGCTGAAGATACAGTCGAAGATGTTTTATTCGATTGTCGGCGTGGTGGTGTGGTTCCTGGTGCTCAATTCGGGCATACATCCTACGATAGCCGGAGTGCTGGTGGCATTCTGCGTGCCTTCCGTTCCGGTCTATGAGCCGAAACGTTACATAAAGATAATACGGTCGAATATCCGCGAGTTCAACGAAGAGGATGACGAACTGCTGGAGCGTCGCACAATTCTAACCCACGAGCAGATGGACCGACTGAAGCAGATCGAGTCGGCATCAGACCGCGTGATCTCGCCGCTGCAGGATATGGAGGACTCTTTGCATCCTCTCGTCAACTATCTGATCATTCCGCTGTTTGCGTTCGCCAACGCCGGTATATATCTGTTGGACATCAATCCTGTCACCATCGTGTCGGGAATTTCGCTGGCGATTATCGTCGGTCTGGTCGTGGGCAAAGCCGTGGGAATTTTCCTCTTCTCGTGGCTGACGGTCAAAATGGGTCTGGCGCCCATGCCTGACCGGTCGACATGGGCTCAGATGGGGTCGGTAGCACTTCTTGGCGGTATAGGCTTCACGGTGTCGCTCTTCATTGCCAATCTGACATTCGACGGGTCGACGCCCGAATCGCTCGCGATGCTCAATGATGCGAAACTGGGCATCGTGGTTGGATCGCTTCTTTCAGGAATTCTGGGCTATCTGATGCTGAGGAGGACACTCCCCGCCGAGGGCGCGGAGCCGGAGCCGGAAGATTAAGACCTCAGGCGAGTTCGCCGAGGAGGGTGGCGGAGGAGGCGGAGGTGACTCTGACCTTGACCGTATCACCTACTTTATAGTCACCCCGGGGGAAGACAAGGGTCTTGCCCTGGGAGTTTCTGCCTACAAACTGCTCTTTGGAGCGTTTGCTGACACCTTCGACCAGGACGTCGAACTCTTTGCCGACGTCGCGGAGGTTGCTTTCGAGCGAGAGTTGGTTCTGGAGTGCGATCATGCGGTTGAGGCGGTCGATCTTGACTTCCTCGCTAACGTTGTCGGGCATGGTGCGTGCGGCGAGTGTGCCGGGGCGTTCGGAGTATTTGAACATGAAGGCCGAGTCGAATCCGACCTCGCGCATCAGCGAGAGAGTCTGCAGGAAATCCTCCTCGCTCTCATCGTGGAAACCGGTGAAGAGGTCGGTGGTGATGGCGCAGTCGGGGATGCGCTCACGTATGGCACGGACACGGTCGAGATACCACTCGCGGGTGTATTTGCGGTTCATAGCGCGGAGCACTTTGTCGGATCCTGACTGTACGGGAAGATGGATTGCGCGGCAGATGTTGGGACGCGAGGCAATGATGTCGATGGTCTCGTCGCTCATGTCCTTGGGATGAGAGGTGGTGAAGCGGATTCGCATGTCGGGGGCGGCGTCGGCCACCATAGCGAGGAGCCTCGGGAAGGTGACCACCGTGCCGTCGGGGGCTTCGTAGCGGTAGGAGTTGACATTCTGTCCGAGAAGGGTGGCCTCTCTGAAGCCCTTCGAGCGAAGGTCGGCGAGTTCGGCAAGGATGCTTTCGGCACTTCGCGAACGTTCGCGGCCGCGGGTGTAGGGGACGATGCAGTAGGAGCAGAAGTTGTTGCATCCGCGCATGATCGAGATGAAACCGGAGATGTTGTTCGGGCCGATGCGCCGGGGAATGATGTCGCGATAGGTTTCGGTGGTGCTCAGAGCGACGTTTACCGCAGGCTCACCCGCCTCGACACTCGCGAAAAGATTGGGAAGATCGAGATAGGAGTCGGGTCCGGCCACGAGGTCGACGCCGTGGTTGCTGACGAGGTCTTCCCTGACACGTTCCGCCATGCAACCGATCACACCGATAATAAGGCGCGAGCGTTCGCGGGGACGCTTGCGCCGAAGGGCGTTGAGCGCACTGAGACGGCTGAGGATCTTCTGCTCGGCGTTGTCGCGGATGGAGCAGGTGTTGAGGAGGACGGCGTCGGCATCGTCGAGCGAGTCGGTGAGGTCGTAGCCGACTGTCTGCATGACTGAAGCTACCACTTCGCTGTCGGCGACGTTCATCTGGCAGCCGTAAGTCTCGATATATAGTTTGGGAGAGTCCATAGGTGTTTTCATCTTAATAGAGTGCGTCTTTTGAGTAGGTCAGAGTCAATTTAGGGAGGATAGACTTTGAAAAGTCGCACATTATTTGTAATTTTGCGCAAAATTACAAAATTTCGCGCAATGGTGGAAATATTTGACTCCTTACCTGTGTGTCTGGCGGCTGTCCCGGGACTTTTTTTCAATGTCCTGTCGGGGCTTATCGATGCGTCGGCACCGAAGGAGGCTCACCGCAAGCCGTCGAGGCAGCGCAGATCGCCATTGCCTCATGCCGACGATCACTCACTCCGTTGTCCGCCTCTACCGGAGGAAGGCATCAGTGTCACGGCCGAAGCAACCTCTGATATGACGACGCAGGCAGACGCTGAGGCAGCCGCGGAGCAGCAGGCACTCGCCGCACATTTCGCACGTTGGCGGCAGGCGGTGATAGATGCCGAAGTGATCGGCAGGCGCGAGGATTTTTAAACTTCATCCAGGGATTTCCCCTCAACAAAGATAATAAAACGAAACAATAGAAAAACCAGTTATCTCACCATGAGTTTCCCGATTATGACTCCCGAAGAGGCTGCCGATCTTTTTTATGACGGCGCCAACTGCGGATTCTCCGGATTCACAGCCCCCGGTTCACCGAAAGTGGTCACTCAGGCCATAGCGAAGAAGGCAGAGCAGTTGCACGCGGAAGGCAAGCCTTTCAAGATCAACATCATCACGGGTGCATCGACCAGTGACCTCTGTGACGGAGTGCTCGCCCGTGCGAATGCCATCGGCAAGCGTACTCCTTATCAGAACCATCCCGACCTGCGCAAGCGCATCAATTCTCACGATGCCCATTATTTCGACCTCCATCTGTCGGAAGCGGCTCAGAAACTGCGCTACGGATTCTTCGGTGACCTCGATCTCGCTATCATCGAAGTGTCAGACATCAAACCTGACGGAACCGCAGTGGTAGGTACGGGTGTCGGCAACGTGCCCACCATCGCCAAGATGGCGAAACGGATCATCATCGAACTCAATGAGAAACTCCATCACGCCCTCTACGGCCTGCATGATATCTATCTGCCGCTCGATCCCCCTCACCGCGACGTAATTCCCATCTTCAAGCCTTCGGACCGCATCGGTTCGCCAGTGCTTAAGATCGACCCGTCGAAGATCATAGGTATCGTCAAGAGCGACAATTATGAAGGTGTAAAGCCCTTCACTCCGCTTGACGACACCACGAAGCAGATCGGTGCAAACGTTTGCCGCTTCCTGATCAACGAACTCCGCGCCGGCCGTATCCCCAGTTCGTTCCTCCCTCTCCAGTCAGGGGTGGGCAACGTGGCAAACGCCGTGCTCTACGGCCTGGCTGACGCCAAGGAGATCCCGCCGTTCGAGATGTATACTGAGGTGATCCAGGATGCCGTGATCGAACTCATGAAGAGCGGCCGCTGCAAATTCGGCTCGACCTGCTCGCTGACCGTCAGCAACGAGGTGGAGGAAGATGTGATCTCCAACATCGATTTCTTCAAGGAACATCTCGTGCTCCGTCCGTCGGAGATCTCGAACAATCCCGAGGTGATCCGCCGACTGGGCGTTATCGCCATGAACACCGCTCTCGAGGCTGACATCTTCGGCAACATCAACTCGACCCACGTCACAGGCACTCGCATGATGAACGGTATCGGCGGCTCGGGCGACTTCACACGCAACGCCTACGTCTCGATCTTCTCATGCCCGTCGATCACCAAGGAGGGAAAGATCTCGAATATCGTGCCGATGGTTTCGCACGTTGACCACACCGAGCATTCGGTGGACGTGATCGTCACCGATCAGGGTATCGCAGACCTGAGAGGTCTTGACCCCGTCGAACGCGCACAGGCCATCATCGAGAACTGCGCTCATCCGATCTATCGTCCGATGCTCCGCGACTACCTGAAACTGAGCACCCGCGGTGGCCAGACTCCCCACAGTCTCGAGGCTGCCCTGGCGTTCCACACCGAGTTCCTCTCGTCGGGCGACATGCGCAACGTCGACTGGTCAAACTACGGAAAATAATCCCGGACGTCAAGTCTGACAGTAACTGAAGGCGCCCTCCCGATGCTTCGGGAGGGCGCCTAATTCATATTTTGTCATTTCGGAAAAAGAAATTTTGCAAAAGTGTCTGTTTTATAAACTTTTTTTGATTTTTATTTGTTGATTTATTAGATGATAAGAAAAAAAACCGTATATTTGCGGAGGCAACCCCTCGGAGCAGTGCGGTAGTTTTGTTGTAATAACATTGTAAATGTAGAACTATATAAACATTTAAGATTATGAACACTGATATTATCGGCCTCAATGCAGGCGCAGTCTGGACGGTGCTCGACACTGCCGTCGCTATGGACACCAAGCAGCTCAAGAAGGATGCCAAACTCAAAAACGATCGCGAACTTTATGCCGCTCTCGGCTGGCTGGCCAGAGAGGGTAAGATTAAGTTTGAAGAAACTCCCGAAGGTCTCATCGTGTCGCTGGTACAGGACAAGTAGACCGCAGACAAGAATTTTGTTAACACCTTAAAATCTCAATTATAAAAAATGAAAGCTCTCAACATCGTACTCGCAGTTATCGGTGGTGCCGTAGCAGGTGCAACCGTAGGTCTTCTCATGGCTCCCGCCAAAGGTGAGGACACCCGTAAACAGATCATCAAATATCTCGAAAGCAAGGGCGTGAAACTCCAGAAGAGCAAAATGGAGGAACTAGCTGACGAAATCGCAGAGGAACTCTCGAAGTAATCTGTTTTTGAGTCATAAGAAAAATCAGAAAATAAGCCCGATGACGGGGAGCACGGAATAACTGTGCCCCCGCGTCAGGGTATCAGACTGTTCATAATGCGTAATTCATAAATCATAATTGACTGCTTCGGATTGTTGCGGCGATAGAGGGTTTATGATAATGTGCATTTGAGTAGATTAATTACAAAAAAAGATTAAAGAAATGTCATCGAACGTAGCCATACTCTATGCATTCATCGGCGGCGCGATCGCAGGCGCCGGTGCAGCACTTCTTTTCGCACCCGAAAAAGGCGAGGAACTCCGCACCCGCATCGCCAAGATGCTCCGTAAGAAAGGGATCCTCTGCTCCGACAGCGAAATTGACGCTCTTGTAGAGCAACTCACCACCCAGATCGACGACTGATCAGGAGTCAAGCCGGCCCGAGGGGTCGGCTTCTGTCAGTCTAAACAACAAGTGAACCGTTATGCCAGATAAAACTTCCGACCAACTGAAATCGCTGTTTGCCGAGGCGAAGGAAACGTTTAAACTTAACGTTGACTATGCGCGGCTCACGGCGGCTGAGAAACTAACCGTTCTATTCTCGACATGTGTCTTCGGCTTCATAGCCTTCGTGCTTGTGAGTCTGATGCTCTTCTTCCTTTCGCTCATGATAGTCAATCTTATCTCGGAGGAGGTCGGTTTCATCGGAGCGTATGCCATCATGGCCGGAGTCTATGTGGTGCTGATGGTCGTGCTGATACTGATGCGTCGGCAGTTAATCATCAATCCTATCTCGCGCGCCGTCAGCCGGCTTCTTTTCAACGGCTTCTGACCGGTCAGGCCGGTCTCCATCAACGCCCTCACCAAACAGTTATGACAGAATCCACTTCAATCAATAAAGTCGCTCCGGAACCGAAGACATCGGCTTCGTCGGTGTCACCCGCACATCGCGTGCCGCCCCATAAGACGGAAAACTGGGGCGGTTATACAATAGACGAACTGCGTTACCAACGTGCCTACACTCTCGCGCGTATCGAGATAAACAACCATCGGCTCAAGCAACGAACAACCAATCTCGTCGACGGAGGACCACGCAATTCGCGCAATGTCGTGGGTAAACTTCTCTCGGCATTCAGTTATGTGGATCTTGCCCTGCTTGCCTGGAAAGTGGGCTCGAAAGTATGGCAGACATCGCGCATATTCAAACGCTGATCCGTGGCCGAGCATTATATCTTTAACTTATAACTGTTTTCTCCGCTCCTCACCCTCAATCCGTGAACGACTACATAGAAACCCGTCTCAACGTAACCCCCTGCACGGAGACTCTGACCGATCTTCTGGCCAATCAACTTGCCGAGGTCGGCTATGAGAGTTTTGTGCCTGACGAAGAGGGCCTCACCGCTTATATCAGATCCGAAGAATTTGACCCCGTGACTGTTGAGGGGGCCTATGCTCCGATACTGCCGCTTTTCGAGGCGACGGTTGAGGCCGATCACAAACTTGTGGAGGGGCGCGACTGGAATGCCGAATGGGAGAAGAATTATTTCAAGCCCATAGTGATAGACAATCAGGTCGTGATCCATTCGACGTTTCATACCGATGTTCCCGAGGCACGCTATGACATCGTGATTGATCCGAAAATGGCATTCGGCACAGGTCATCATGCTACGACTACACTGATGATGCGCCGGTTGCTTTCGACTCCGCTCGATGGTAAGCATGTGAT
>CAMWGM010000050.1 GCA_947173755.1 uncultured Muribaculaceae bacterium | reverse complement strand
CGCAGGCATCGAGAAATCGATCCTGACCGTATCGCTCTTCACCACTGTTGCCAGAAGTGACTTCCCCGCCGATGGGCCGACGAGTGTCCCTATGTCGGCGACACGTTCGGAGATATATCCCGAGATCGGCGAGATGACGCGGGTATAACTGAGTATAAGTTCCGCCTGTGTCAGGTCAGCCTGAGCCACCGTCACCTCGGCATTTGCACTTTCCGAAGCCGCTATGGCATTGTCAAGATCAAGTTGAGAGGCCGCGTTCTGCTCATACAGCGGACGGATGCGCTTCAGATCGCGGTCAGCCTTCTGCGCCTGGGCAAGCGCCTTGTTCAATTGCGCCCGCGCACGGTTGACATGCGCCTCATAGACTCGGGGGTCTATCACGAAAAGGGTCTGCCCTTTCTCGATATATGATCCCTCCTTGAACAGCATCCGCTCGAGATAACCCTCGACGCGTGCATGAATCTCTACGAACTGCTGCGCGCGGATGCGTCCCACATACTCTCCGTAGATATTGACCGTGGTCGTGTCGACATCCGAAACCTCTACGGTCGGGAGCACCACTTCGTGATGACGGGGTCTCAAGGCAAAATAAATTATGGCCGATATGATCAGCACTATCAGCACTATGACGAGCCACGACTTCCTGTCATGCGAGAGTAATCTTCTTATATTTCGTCGTATTGCAGATTTCGACGACATTTGTTTAGAATTGTTCATTCCTTCTCTACGAATGATAAATAATCGCAAAGATAAGAAATAATTCTATATTCACTCATAGAATTAAGCGCGTTTCTCACTTCCTTTCATCTCCGGATATCAAAAATTTCGCCCTCCTGCGCAAGCAGAAGAGCGAAATTCAAAAATACATTCAAAATGTCAAGTTCAGGCTTTCTTCCTGAATACGTAACCGCGCAGCAACACGGCAGTGATGAAATAGCCGGCGGAAAGATACCACAGCGGTCGGTAGAAACCGGCCACGTTGCTGAGTGTTGAGCCGTCGGACGTGATGCGGATAAATCCGTTGACACCCCATGTGGCCGGCACAAGATCGGCAATGAACAACTGGAACTGATTGAACGCATAACGCGGCCATGTCAGTCCCGACATGAAGAGGAACACCACCGAGGTGAACACGATCAGCGGGAAACATGACTCTCTCTCCCTGACAAACACCTGAAGTGTCTGGGCCAGAAGCGCCGACGCCACAAGCACGGGGAAAACGAAGGGCATATACTGGGATGCGCTCTGCACATGTGGCAGCGAGAACACTTCGGGGACTATCGTAAGGATAAAGTAGGCGAGCGGCAGATAGATCACCACATAACAGAGCGTCTTTCCAAGCACGACCGTGACCGGTCCCGCTCCCGAATAATCATCGCCGGGGATAGGCACATCCGCCCTCCCCTGCCGACGGAAACGCCGACGGTCGTTGGCAGTTCCCGCCAGACAGCACACACCGAGTATCATGCTCTGCTGGAGTATGAGGATAAACACGCCCGGCATGACGAACGACGCGAAACCCTGCGATGTGTCACCCATGAGGTTGCTCTGCGTGTTGACTGGCAGACCGCTCACCATCGTCTCGGCTCCTCCCGCCAGAGTGGTGATTCGCTCGGCCGTGATCTGCTGCACTTTGTCGATCTGCACTCCCGTGAGCGCGAAGAGATACTGACGGTAACGCAGCAGCAGCGACACATCGGAATAGAAGTCCACGTTTACAGGTTTGCCTGTTCCTATTCTCGAGGCATAGTCAGCCGGGATCTCCACCACGCCGTAACATTTCTTCTCTGCCCACGCGCGTTTGGCCTCGGCAAGGTCGGCGGCATAGCCTATCACTTTCACCGCCTGTGTCGAACCGATCGCTCTGACAAGATCGCGGCTTTCCGCCGTGCGCGAGTGGTCGACTATGACTGTCGGGATTTCCGTCACCACCTCGGGATTGTAGATGAGTGTGTAGACCACGGGATAAGCCAGCGGCAATCCGAAGAAAAAGATCAGAACCCCGACGTCGGTGAACACACGCCACATCTCGCGGCGGAACACCCTAAAGAGATTTACAAACCATTTCATAAGCAATTTTCATTTGTCAGGGCACATAGACCGGATTGAGCGCGCGGCGTTTCAACCGTCCCGCCATAAGGAAAGGCAGAAGATCGAACGCGAGCAGTGCCATATAGTAGAAGCGCGAATAATAGAGTTCCTGACCGTTGAGCGCCTGATCGATATAGATCAGGAAATAATAGCGGATCGGAAGAATGTAGGAGAATATCCCAAGCGATCCATACATCTGCTCTACAGGGAAACTGAAGCCGGCGAGCGAGAAGGCCAGAATGCCTAAAAGCGACACCACCGACAGGCTCAGACGGAGATTGGGAACGATCTCGAACACAAACACTCCGAACGACTGTGAAGCCGTCACCATCAGAAACATCGCCAGGATCATCCTCCACGCAGGGCCGTTCATCGGAAAGTGAAGCCAGCCGTAGAGAAGCGACTGGATTGCCACGCCCACCACTGTAAGCACGATGGTCTGCGGCAGGAGTTGTCCGACGATCGCTCTCAGCATACTGCCCCGCGCTGTGGCGATCCACTCGGGCGAAGTCTCGTTCTTGATCTCCTGTCCGAGCGTGAAGCAGGTCATGATCATTGCCAGAAGAGCCACTACCCCTATGATGAACGATGACGAAAGATAGTAACTGTAGTTGATCCACGGATTTCCTATCGGGTGCGTCGGGAAGTTGATCGGCATGGTCAATGCACCTACCGCTCCTTCCGAGAGTCCCACTGAAACGAGTTCCGTCTCGACCATGCCGCTCGATGTCGTCACGGCAATGGTCTTGAAGCCTTTGTAACTCAGCGTTCCCGGAACGAAGATGGTCATGTTGGAGTAGAAGTTCAGCGACGGCTGTTCACCCGCCACCGCCTTATCCTGGAAATTGCGGGGAATATAGAAGAAGCCATACAACTCGCCCTGGAGCACCTTCTCATAAGCCTCATGATAACTCGAGAACGTATGGTTGATCTCGAGCAGTTCCGTCGCTCCCAACTTTCTGGTCAGCGAGCGCGACATCTCGGTCTGGTCCATGTCGACCACGCCGACAGGTATGCGCGTCGGCAGACCTTCGTTCATGAGATTGAGAAAGAAGAACGCACACGCCAGCGGCACGATGATGAGCATCAGTATGTAGATGCGTCGTGAACCGAGCGTCCGGATTCCTCTGCGTAAGGATGCGAGCATTTTTATCTTGAGTTCTGTGCGTTAGAATAATCGGATGGAAACACGGAAGCGCTTATTTCTTATAATAAATGACGGTCATTCCGGGACGCAGTTCGGGGATTGCCTCCTCGGGGCGTGCCTTGATCTCGAAGGTCTTCGAATCCCATTCGCCGACACTCTTGGTGGACTGCCATGTGGCATACGAACCCATGTCGCGCGAGTAGTAGATGCGGGCTTTCACTGTCTTCTTGTCGAGTGCGGGAATCATGATCTCTATCTCGCCGCCGAGAGGCATCTGGCTGAGAAGATCTTCGCGAACGTTAAAGGTGACATATTTGTCGTCAATCTTCATAAGGCTCATGATCGGTGCGCCCATCATGACGAGTTCGCTCTCCTGGGGATAGATGGCGTCGATCTGTCCGTCGTAAGGAGCGATAAGATACTGATCCTCGAGCACGGCATTCACTTCGCTCACTCCGCCCTTGGCCACGTTGACCATCGCTGCGGCACCCTCTTTCTCTTCGCTGCGGGCACCCGCCTTGGCGAGAGACAACTGGCTCTTGGCTGCTCCCAGTGCTGCCACCGCGGCATCATAGGCCGCCTTGGCCTCGTCACGCTTCTGTTCCGACATCACACCTTCTTTATAGAGGCGTTCCATACGGTCGTAGGTCTTTTTGGTGATACCGACTCCCGCTTCGGCCTGACGAACCATGTCGGCAGCGGCATCGATCACCTGCTTGCGCGCACCTGCATCAGCGAGTTTGTTCTGGCTGCGTGCGACATCTTCCATACTCTCGGCCTGCATCAGACGTGCCTCGGCGAGCGACGAGTGGATATGAACGAGAGTGTCACCGGCTTTCACCATATCCCCTTCCTTGACATAGATCTCGCTGACGCGGCCCGGCAGTTTGCCCGAAATTCTCACGGAAGTGGCTTCGGCCTGACCTTGCACGATATCGGCCGGCTTCTTCAGAAGCCAGAATCCGCATATGGCGAAAATGATGCATGCCAGCACTATCACGCCCATTCCGAACAGAAGTGCCTTGTTTTCTCTCTGCTGCATGCCGGCAGCGTTATTGCTCTCAGTTGACATCTTATATTGTTCTTTTGTTTATTTTTAATCCTGATCTTAGTTGTTGAGCCGGCCGAGCACTTTCTGCAGATAGACCGAGCAGAGATAGACATCGATGCGCGAGTCGATCTCCTCCGAGTGAGCCTTGAGCCATGCGGTCTGAGCCTCCATGACATTGTCGACGGTCATCACACCCTCCTTGAAACCCAACGATGCGCATCGCAGGTTTTCGTTCGCTTTAGCGAGGTTGGTGCGGGTCATGTCGTAGGTTTTCTCGGCTTCACGGCTCTTGAAGGCTGCCTGCTTCACCTGAAGATCCACAAGTGTCCTGGCATTCTCCAGTTCCATTTCCATGGCTCGTGTCTCGGCTTTGGCAGCACGGTATTTATTGTAGTTTCCGCCCCAGTGCCAGATAGGTATTGTCAGCATGGCGCCGATGCTGAACGCGCCATTGAATTTCTTCTTGAAACCGTCATAGAGATTCGGATTGGAGAACGAATAGGCTCCTACAAGCACAAGATTGGGCAACATGGCCGAGCGGGCCACATTGGCTTTCTGCTCATAGATCTTCACACCCAGTTCGAGCGCCTGCAGGTCGGCGCGGCGACGGTAGACTTCGGCCATATCATAAGATGTGGCTACCGGTTCTGTCTGACCCGCCTCGACCGCGGCTACATCCTCATCGGCGAGAGTGAACGTAGTGTTGACCGGAAGGCCGCATACCTGGGCGAGCGCCATGCGTGAAAGCACCAGTCCGTTCTCCACTTTCGTCAGGTCGATCTGCGCCGAATTGAGTTTCACATCCACGGTGAGCTGGTCGCGTTGTGTGGCGACACCCTCCTTCACCATCAGCGAGACATTATGCTGAAGCGTGTCGAGCAGTCCGACATAACTGACGGCAAGTTTCTTCTTGGCCTTGAGCGACACCACCTGCCAATAGGCGGCATCGACTGCATAGATCACATCCTGGGCGGCGGAGTTTTTCATTGTCTTCGCAAGATCCTCGGCAAAGCCTGTGATCTTGTTCATCGCCACGATCTTTCCACCCATATAGATGGGTTGCGTAAGGGTCACGGCACCGAAAAACACGTTATGGATATCATAACTCAGCGCCTCTTTTGGCAGAAACGCCACCTGTTCGGGAATCGGTTGACCGTTGTTGAGGATAGGCTCGCCGGTCATGGGATTCTTGACCACCGCAAATTCATACCCCTTCGTCTCGAGATTGAAATTCTTGATCGGAAGATACTGGTCGCTGTCGAACATCGACAGTTTCTTCTGATTGTACATATATCCTCCGGCGAAGTCGAGAGCGGGAAGATAGGCGGCGAAAGCCTCATCTTTCTGATAACCGGCGGCACGGATTTTCTCATCCTGCTGCCGGAGTTGCTTGTTGTTGGTCAATGCGAGTTGGCGGCACTGTTCCAACGTCATCGTAGAGCCCTCATAGACAGAATAATCATTGTTATCCTCTGCTGAGGCCGTCAAAGTCGCTGCCAGAAGCAATCCCGTTACTGCGGTTAATCTCATTATGTTGCGGGTGTTAAATAGTTGATGTGAAAAACAGATGCGGTGTCATGAGATAGGTTGACACCTGCAAAATTAACAAATATTTCTTAAAGAAAGTTCAGATTTCTTTTACTCTATGTCACTAATACTCTTCGATTTTCCCGATTTTTTCTTACCTTTGCATCCATGAAACCGATTATCGCTATTTTTTGCACCTTGATCCTCGTGTCGGCCTGCTCGCGCCCTTCGCGCAAGGCCGACGACGAAACCACGAAACATCAGGCCGAACAGACATCGGCTCTCACCGAGGCTCTGTCGCAGGACAATCTCTCGCAGATGACCCTCATTGCTGATTCACTGTCGCTTTTTGTAGACGATCTTTCGCCTGAGCAGTCGGTCCAGGTGCTTCTGGCCTTTGTCAAAATACACAACGATGCCGCCTCATCGCGCAATTCGCGCCGCGACCTCGAGACTCTCCGCAAGTTTGTGGATGTCTATGACATAGCCTTGTCGGCCAATCCCAAAGACATGCGTGCGGCCATCAAGGAGGCACGCCGCATCAACCCGGCTTTCGATCTCGACTCACTTGCCTCAGACTTCCGCGAACGTCTCACCCAGTATGACGCCGTGCAGGATGGGTCGCTCGTAGCCGAACCTACCCCCGAGCCTGCTCCCGATTCCACCGCCGCGATCCCCGACTCGGTGTCGCTTGTTTTGCGACCCGCTGAATAATCCCGACCACCACCTTATTATATATAACTGAATAATTCCATGAAGCGACTCCGTTCATTGCTTCCTTTTCTCGGTGCACTCTTCATAATAGCCGCCATCGCTTTCGCATTCTTCTACCCCGACGCTCCGCAGGGCAACGTGCTCCGGCAGCACGACATGCAGCAGGGTATCGCCATCGGACAGGAAGCGCTCGCTTTCCATCAGGCCACGGGCGAGAGTTCCCGATGGACCAATTCGCTCTTCTCGGGAATGCCGACATTCCAGATCTCCCCCTCCTATCCCTCTTCATCGCTCTTCAACTGGATCAACACCGTGATGGGGCTCGGTCTCCCCTCCCCCTCCTCACTGCTTGCCATGATGATGGTGGGATTTTTCATTCTGCTCCTCGCCATGCGCATGCGCTGGTATGTAGCGTTGATCGGAGCGATCGCCTACGGGTTTTCATCATATTTCGTCATCATCATCGGTGCGGGTCACATCTGGAAATTTCTCACACTGGCCTATTGTCCCCCGACGATCGCGGGTATAATACTCGCCTATCGGGGCCGCTATCTTGCCGGCTCGGCTCTCGCGGCTCTTTTCGCGATGCTTCAGATTGCGTCAAACCATGCCCAGATGACCTACTATTTCCTGTTTGTCATCTTCGGCGTCATCATCGCATTCCTGATAGCCGCTGTGCGCACCAAGGGTATGAAGCGTTTTGCCATCGCCACAACTTCGCTGGTAGGCGCGGCCATTCTCGCCGTCTGCGCCAATCTGCCTTCGCTCTACAACACCTATGAATATTCGAAGGAGACAATCCGCGGCACACACTCGCTCCTGACCGCTCCGGCGGAGGCTCATGGCGGCAAAACCGCAGGTCTCGACAAAGATTATATCACTCAGTACTCCTATCAGCCCTCCGAGTCGTTCTCGCTCCTGATCCCCGACATTAAGGGTGGCGCCTCCGTCCGTCCGGCGAAAGGATCGTTCGAGATGCTCAGTCTTTCGGCTCTCCCTGATGCCTCTTCCGGTAGCCTCGGTGCTATGGAGACGCAGTATCTCGACTACATGAGCCAGTATTTCGGCGATCCGGAAGGCACCAACGGTCCCGTCTACATCGGTGCTCTCATATGCGCATTCTTCCTCCTCGGATGCTGCATTGTGCGCGGTCCGCTGAAGTGGGTTCTCCTGATCCTTACGCTCTTCTCGCTGCTTCTCAGCTGGGGACGCCACGCCATGGTCTTCACCGACTTCATGCTTTCGGTCATGCCGCTCTACTCGAAATTCCGCACAGTCGAATCGATACTCGTCATAGCCGAATTCACCATGCCGCTCCTCGCCGCAATGGCTCTCCAGCGTCTGGCAGTCTCGCGCAACCCCTGGCACCGCTATCGCCGCCAATTCCTGTGGTGCTTCGGAATCGCGGGGGCTTTCTGTCTGCTCGGCTGGCTCGCTCCCGGCATTTTCGGCTCGGCCATCACCGACAACGACCGTTCCATCGACACATATATCACTCAAGCACTCCTCCGGCAGGGTTACGACCGTCAGACCGCCTCGCAGTTCTCGCTCGGCAATCCTGCCATCTATTCCGCCGTCGAGAGCCTCCGCTACGGGATGGTCAAGGCTTCCGCTTTCCGCTCGCTGATCATTCTCCTGATCGGAGGGGCATTCACATGGCTCTACATGCGCCGCCGCATCAACGGGGCCGTGATGTTTGCCTCGGTGGCCGTGATAGTTCTGATCGATCTCTATGCCGCCGACAAGCGCTACCTCAACCACGAATCATTTGTTCCGCGCCAACTCACCACAGGCGCGCCGATCGCCATGACCGATGCCGACCGTCAGATCCTTCAGGACACCGATCCAAATTATCGTGTGATGGACATTCCGCGCTTCAATCAGGCCGATCCTTCCTATTATCACAAGATGATCGGAGGCTATCATGCCGCCAAACTGACCCGTTATCAAGACCTTATCGACCGCCATCTCGGCCATTTCCTCACCGGCGCGCAGACCGATGCCGACTGGAACGTGCTCAACATGCTCAATGCGCGCTACATCGTCGGGATGGACGGACAGGTGCTCCGCAACCCCGAGGCTT
>CAMWGM010000049.1 GCA_947173755.1 uncultured Muribaculaceae bacterium | reverse complement strand
CGAGCTAGAGAGGTCTCGTGGGCGCGTTGATGTGTATACGAGACAGCTCCCAGGGATGTCCGGCCAGACGGGGATATGAAGTCATATAGACCGCGGTACCTGCAAGGGGAAGCGAAGCGCGTCCGCCACCGAGACGGTCGCGGATCTCGCCGCCGCTGCCGGTTGCCGCTCCGTTGAAAGGTTCAACGGTCGTCGGGAAATTATGCGTTTCAGCCTTTAGCGAGAGAACTGTCTTAAGATCGCGCACCTCGAAGAAATCGGGACGCTCGGGATGTGTGGGATAGAACTGGGCCACGGTAGGACCTTCGACAAATGCCACGTTGTCCTTGTAAGCCGAGACGAGTTTACCCGGATTGACCTGCGAAGTTTTCTTGATGAGTTTGAAAAGCGAGAGAGGTTTTTCCTCGCCGTCGATCACGAACGAACCGTTGAAAATCTTATGACGGCAATGCTCCGAGTTGACCTGTGAGAAACCGAAGACCTCACTGTCGGTAAGCGGACGGCCGAGGCGTTCGGCGAGACCACGCAGATAATCCTCCTCTTCAACCGAGAGAGCGAGTCCTTCACGTTTGTTATACTCGGTGATATCGTCGATATATTCGATGGGAGCAGCCACAGTTGACGTAGTGAATACCTTTGAATTCAATCCGTCGTAATGACGCGACAGCATTTTGTCGAAAGAAGGCGTCGGGTCGTTGGTGTGATGAAACTCTTCTATACGAGTAATGCCGCTGAGACCCATATTGCGGGTGATTTCAACGGCATTCGTACTCCAGGGAGTAATCATCTCCTTGCGGGGTCCTATGAACGAACCCTTCAGGGATGTTGATGTCAGGGGCGTGGCTCCGTCGAAGAGCCATGTCAGACGCGCCTTCTCGTCGTCGGTGAGACGGTGGTCGGTCTCGACGGCATATATCAGATTGGCGCCTTTCTTAAAAAATACTACCATAATGTGGTCAGTGATTATTTCACAGTGAATATTCTAACCGCAAAGGTAAGAATTTTTGAGTTTTCTCACAAATTTTTTAGGATTGACTCCCTGATAATGCGTGTGAAACGCATCGCCCCCCGGTCGGACAAATGGTCGGGATCATGGAAATCGTCGTCGATGAAATCAGGATCGGAAGAAAAATCAAAATAATTCACTCCATAAGCCTCGGCAAAACTGTCAGTCAATACTCGTGTACGCTCCAACTGACGGCCATCGAGCCGGCCGCGATAAACATCACTGACAGGTAGTGTGAGCATGGTGACATCTATTTCGCGGTCTCTGCAATAAGAAAGCAGACTGTCAAGCGCGGATATGTTATAATCCGTCCATCTGTCATCCACGGCGGTGTGACGCGCAACAGTGGCTTCAGCCATCTCCTTCCATGCCGGATCACGGTCATCGAGAGTATAATCGAGTCCGAATCCGGCTTCACTTGTTTTACCCCGACGTTTACCTCCGAAAAGGCTGCGCAATTTTCCGGCATAGACCTGAGTGTCGGAGATTTCAAAGCCATAGCGGGAGAGAAGCGGATATTTGTCAATCCCCATGTAGAGACGGTAATAAATCTCATACCATTTCTCATCGCTCTTCTCGAACGGAGGATCGAAAAAACTGAAGTAACTGACCGGAATAACCACATGCGTCAGACCAGAAAGCCATGGTTCGTAATGCCGGAGAACACGGAGATCATATTCGTAATTCTGCGCGACATTTGCAAGGTTGATCGCGTCGTTCCCTAACGAGTCGGCCACAATACCGTAGAAAGTGTGGGAACTTCCGAGAACGGCCGTAGAGATTTGGCCGGCATGCTGCTTTACGAACCGGTCTTTTATCTTGTAAGGGTTATCCATACCTCTGACAATCAGTTCTCCGGCACCGAGAGCCGCCAGAACAATCGCCGAAAACAACGCCGCATATATCAGAAAACGCTTCATAATCAGAACTGGAAATATATAAAAGTCTTTGATGCTCCACCGAAAAGTATCACGGTCATGAACATCAGGAAATATACACCCCAACGCATAGTCCTGAATCTGAAAACTCCTCTCCCTTCAAAATCAAGAGGACAAACCCGGAATCTGCATGTCCATTCGATAACTCCGAGAAGAGCGATCCATATTAACGGTGCCTTACTCCCGATGATATGCATATCTCCGAACTCCGTAAACATCCCGCCTATGTAATGGAATGCATGAGAGATGTTATCGGCACGGAAAATTACCCATCCGATCATTACGAGCAGAAAAGTCAATCCCATCATTGCCGACTCCCGCATGGCGGGAATGCCTTTAAGTCTTCCCGGCTCACCCGTATGTCTGCGGTTTCGTCCGGTAAGAATCATCGGAAGAAAAAGCATCGAATGATAAAGACCCCATGCGACATAAGTAAAATTCGCTCCGTGCCATAGACCACTCGTCAGAAAGACGATCATCGTGTTACGTGCTACTTTTCCTTTTCCGGTCCTGCTGCCACCGAGTGGAATGTAAACATAGTCCCGGAACCAAGTGGTCAGCGAGATATGCCATCTCCGCCAGAATTCGGCAATATCGCGTGAGAAATATGGCAGCCGGAAGTTCCGCATCAACTCATATCCGAACAATCTTGCCGTTCCGATCGCCATGTCTGAATACCCCGAAAAATCGCAATATATCTGGATGGAGAAACAGAGAGCCCCATACCAGAGCGACAACGCCCCCGCCGTTTCCCAGTGACTGAAGATATAGTCGACCGTGCCTGCACAATTGTCGGCCACCACAGCCTTCTTGAATAATCCCCATAGAATCAGACGCATACCCGCGACTGCTCCGGCATAATCAAACCGCCGCGACGAGAGAAACTGAGGCAGCAGATTTGTGGCCCTCTCAATAGGACCGGCCACAAGCTGAGGAAAGAAACTGATGAAGGCGAAGAAGGCTATGGCATCACGAGTAGCCGAGATCTTCCCTCTATAGACATCGATAGTGTAACTTAGAGCCTGAAAAGTGTAAAATGATATTCCTACGGGCAGTATGAGTGTTAGCGTCACGGTGTCAAGGGAGAACCCCATCGGCGCAAGCATCGTCTGCAACGCCCCCACAAAAAAGTTGTAATACTTGAAAATCCCCAGAACTGACAGATTAATCACCACGTTTCCCCACACTACCGCCAGGCGCTTCCACCTGACTTCAGTATGCGCGAGCATCAGTCCAGAAGCATAACTGCATGCAGTCGTAAATGCTATCAGGAGCAGAAATCGGCAGTCCCACCATCCGTAGAACAGATAGGATGACAGGATGATAAACAGGTTTCGCGCGGTTCTTCCCTTCAGTGCCCAGAATATCAGGAAGACTGTCGGGAGAAAAAGCAGAAACTCAAACGAGTTGAACGTCATCGGGGAGAAGGGTCAATCTTCGGGTGGCGTAATTGCATAATTCAGGAAGTCATTGAACGGCTTAAGCACCTTCATGCGCTCCACCACCATCCGCAGCATCTGCCTGCCGCATATTTCTTTATCAGTCAGGGGAGTTTCTACCACAAAATTCTTAGGCCTGAGCAACTCCACATGTTCCCAGTCTTTCGGAAAACCTTTGGGAGCCGTTTTAAGGAGATCCTCACCGACTGTCGGATAAAACTTTCTGAACTCAGGGGCATTGATGATATCGAGATACTCTTCCACATTCTCATAGATATCCGTGCGGATGCGACGAAGCGAAGGTGCCTCGGGACACCACACACCGCCGGCCACAAGACAGTTCTCGGGCTGAAGATGAAGATAATAACCCGCACGGTTAGGACCCCGTTTCCCGAACGGAGGGCATATATAGATACCTATGTGATCCTTGAACGGAGTCTTGTCGGCCGAGAAACGTGTATCGCGATAGATGCGGTAAAGACAATCCTGAGCGGTAAGATTGGAAGCCGACGGATCAAACTTCATCACTTCCTCAAGAAGTCTGTCAGTCAGAATCTCAACCTGCTTTTTTATTTCCAGATATCTCTCCTTATGTTCGTTAAACCACTCGCGGTTATTGTTTTGGCCCAGATCTTTGATAAAGTCAAGTATCTCTTTCATAGTTTTATTCTTTTTATGGACACAAAGTTAGTCAAAATAAGCCGAAAATCCATGAAAGTTCCACCGATTGCCTTTTCAAATCAACCATAAAACCTCCTGTCGCCTTCATCGCCGGACCTCGATTTTGAAAAAACAGGATTTATTTGTAATTTTGTAGGTCAAAGCAAACGCTCGTTTCGGTCAGGAAAAATTCAGGGATCAGGAAACTTGATCACATCCTCACAGAGACAAACATCTTTTTAACCGTTCAAAAATGAAAAAACAGTTACTTTCAGCAGTGCTGGTCATGCTCGGCATTTCAGTCGGATGGGCATGCACTTCTCTCATAGCAGGTAAAGGCGCCACAAAAGACGGCTCGGTGCTCGTCAGTTATGCCGCCGACTCGCATACTCTTTACGGCGAACTCTACCACCACGAAGGCAAAGAACATGCCAAGGGAGAGATGCGCGAGATCTCCGAGTGGGACACCGGCCGTCATCTGGGCTACATCCCTCAGGTCGAGCGCACTTACACCACTATCGGCAATATGAACGAACATGGCCTTACTATTGCCGAGAGCACCTGGGGCGGCCGTGCCGAACTCGAGGACACTACAGGCATCATGGACTATGGATCGCTGATCTATGTGACACTCGAACGTGCGAAGACAGCACGCGAGGCCATTAAGATAATGACTGACCTCGTAAATGATTACGGCTATCACTCGTCAGGAGAATCTTTCTCTATTGCCGATCCCGAGGAAGCATGGGTGATGGAACTTATCGGTAAAGGTGGCAAAGAAAAAGGTGCGGTCTGGGTTGCCCGTCGCGTGCCTGACGACTGCATTTCCGGACATGCCAATTTCCCCCGTATCCACAAATTCCCTCTCGATGGTGACGGTGGCAACACTCTATATTCCCCCGATGTGATCTCTTTCGCCCGAAAGATGGGATACTTCGACGGGAAAGATGAGGACTTCAGTTTCTCATCAGCTTATGGTGAACTCGACGGGACTGCCACCCGAGGTTGCGACGGTCGTGTCTGGAGTTACTTCAACCGTTTCAAGAAAGGAATGGACAAATACCTGCCCTGGATTCTCGAAAGCGAAGGTGAGGTGATGCCTCTTTGGGTGAAGCCTGACTCACTCCTCTCCGTTTCCGATCTCCAGTGGATGATGCGCGACCATTTCGAGGGAACTCCCATGGATATGACCAAGGACATAGGCGCCGGTCCCTTCCATGTGCCTTACCGCTGGCGCCCAATGACTTTCGAAGTCGACGGTCAGGAATACCTCAACGAACGTGCCATCGCTACCCAGCAGACCGGCTTCTCATTCGTCAGCCAGATGAATGAAAAACACCCTGACGTCATGAAGGGGATCCTCTGGTTCGGAGCCGACGATGCCAACACCTGTGTCTATGTCCCGATGTATTGCTCGATCACCGAAATTCCTCATGAATTCGCGGTTGGCAACGGCGACATCCTTACTCTGTCGTGGGATGCGGCATTCTGGGTGAACAACTATGTTGCCAATCAGGCCTACAACCGCTATTCCCAGATGATTCCTGACATCCGCCGCGTGCAGGTAGCCGAGGAGGACACCCTGCGCAACGAAGTTGACATTCTGCTCACCGAGGTCCTGAGCCTCGATCCCGATGCAGCCCGCAGCCTTCTCACCGATCATTCCAAACTCGCATCACGCCGCTATGTGAAACATTACAAGGACCTCGGTGACTATTTGCTCGTGAAATATCTCGACGGTAATATCAAACGTGAGAAGGATGGCAAGTTCGAACGCACTCCTGAAGGAATGTGCGTTTCGCCGGTTTTCGGCGGCTACGATGACCGTTATTACAGATCGATTGCCGAGGAGACAGGAGACCATCTGAAAGTTAAGCAGTTCCCCAAACAGCAATGAGCGAAACATCCTATCTGGATCAACTCAACCCTCAGCAGCGGGATGCTGTCAGTTATTGCGACGGTCCGCAACTGGTGATAGCCGGTGCCGGATCGGGCAAGACCCGTGTACTTACATATAAGATTGTCCATCTCCTCCGGCTCGGTTATAAACCTTGGAACATCCTGGCTCTCACATTCACCAACAAGGCTGCCGCCGAGATGCGCGACCGAATAGAGACCCTCATCGGCGCACGCGATGCCGGAATGTTGTGGATGGGAACATTTCACTCCATCTTCGCAAGAATACTCCGGAGATATGCCGACCGGATCGGGTTCAAGAGTTCGTTCACCATCTACGACACTGCCGATTCCCGCTCACTCATCAAGACTATTATCAAGGATCTTGAACTCGACGACAAAATCTACAAAGATTCTGCCATACTCTCGGCCATCTCGAACGCGAAAAACGCTCTCATCTCTCCGGCTGCCTATATGGCCGACAGCGAGATACAGAAAATCGACCGACAAGCACATCGCGAGCGTCTGGGCGAGATCTACTCCATCTACACTCAGCGTTGCCGCATTGCCGGCGCGATGGATTTCGACGATCTGCTCTATTACACCAATGTACTGCTGCGCGACAACCGCGATGTGCTCGACGATCTGCGCAGAAGTTTTACATATATTCTGGTAGACGAGTATCAGGACACCAACTTCGCGCAACATCTCATCGTCAACATGCTCGCAGCCGAGAACAAGCGTCTCTGCGTCGTGGGCGACGATGCCCAGAGCATCTACTCGTTCCGTGGAGCGAATATCCGCAACATTCTCGATCTCAACCGCTCGCTGCCGGAACTGAAAATCTTCAAACTTGAGCAGAACTACCGTTCGACTCAGAACATCATCAAAGCCGCCGGCTCGCTCATCGAGAAAAATCGCGAGCAGTTGGAAAAACAGGTCTTCTCGCGCAACGATCCGGGACCGAAGGTCGAGGTAGTCCGCTGCTACAGTGATTTTGAGGAAGGTTACGTAGTGGCGAACCGTCTCGTACAGGTCAACATGGATTCAGCCTCAGGTCTCAATGAATGCGCCATTCTCTATCGCACCAACGCCCAGAGCCGAATAATCGAGGAAGCCCTTCGCAAACGCAACATCCCTTACCGGATCTACGGAGGTCTCTCTTTCTACCAGCGCAAGGAGGTGAAAGATGCGATAGCATATTTTCGTCTCGTCCTTAACCCCGATGACGACGAGGCTCTGCGTCGAGTGATCAACACACCCAAACGTTCCATAGGTGATACCACAGTCAGAAAACTTTCAGCCGCGGCTATGGCGGCCGGTGTCTCGATGGGAACCATTATCGCCGATCCTGAAAAATTTGACACCGGGCTGACGGCGGCTACATTGAAAAAACTTTCCGCGTTCGCCCGTATTCTCGATCGCGCCACACTGCTCAACCGTGAAGGTGCCGATGCCTTTACGGTAGCTCAGGCTATCATCCACGATTCGAAACTTCTCGAGGTGCTCATTCACGACCGCACTCCCGAGAGTATCTCGAAACAGGAGAACCTCAACGAACTCATGAGCGGTATCCGCGCCCATGTCGACGAACAGCGTGAGCAGGAGGAGGGAGACACTTCGCTCGGATCGTTCATGGCAGAAGTCTCACTCGCCACCGACCAGGATTCCGACGATACTGCCGATCAGCAGCGCGTCACGCTCATGACCGTCCATTCAGCCAAAGGTCTCGAGTTCGACAACGTCTTTATCGTCGGTGTCGAGGAGGATCTTTTCCCCTCGATCATGTCAAGCGACACGCCGCAAGGCATCGAAGAAGAACGTCGTCTGATGTATGTCGCCATCACGAGAGCTAGAAAATTCTGCATGCTCACCTACGCCGCCACCCGCTACCGCAACGGTCTGACTCAATCGATGAGGCCCTCGCGGTTCATCGGAGATATCGACCCGAAATTCCTTCGCCTTCAGACCGGACGCGATTTTCCTGCTACACCTTCGGTCAACCGTCGCACCGAACACCGCACCTCATTCGCGCCCTCGATGCAGGGATCGGCTCAGTCGCTCAACGAAATTCGCTCTCCGAGGATCGCGACTGCCGAAAATCCTCTGACTTCCCGACCGAAGATCGATGCAGCAGCCGATTATTCACTCCATACCTCAGCGGAAGTCTCCCCCGGAACCATCATCCTTCACTCCCGCTTCGGCAAAGGTGAAGTGCTCGATCTCCCCGATACCGACCGTATGGTTGTCGCATTTGAAAACGACAGTACCCCGTCGCGCACACTTCTGTTTAAATTCGCAAAAATCGCCATATTGAAATGACCTCCTCTCAACTTCCGACCCCCTGCTATATCGTCTATGAAGAGCGTCTCCGTCGAAATCTCGAACTCATAACCGAAGTCGAGCGACGCGCCGGAGTGAGAATCATCATGGCTTTCAAGGCCAACGCCCTTTGGCGAACATTTCCGATCATAAGCGAATACAACCGCGACTTTACTGCCAGTTCGCTCAACGAACTCCGTCTGGGTGCCGAGGAACTCGGAGGTGAGGCACAGGTCTATTGCCCCGTCTATACGCCCGCGACTCTTCCTGAGTTTCTGAAATATGCCACCCATCTGACTTTCAACTCGCTTGCGCAGTGGCAGAGACACGGAACTGAGGTCAAGGCGTCCGGTGTCTCTCCCGGCCTGCGTGTCAATCCGCAATGTTCGGTGATAGACACTGAGATATATAATCCCGCTCTGCCA
>CAMWGM010000048.1 GCA_947173755.1 uncultured Muribaculaceae bacterium | reverse complement strand
AAATAGTATTGAAAATTTTTGTGAGTTTCCTTAATGAAGGCGTGAGAAAACGTATGATTACACCTCTACCGCAAAAATCGGATCGGCCTGTCGCAAATTTCGGTACAGCAACATAAAAAAACGCACCGGAGAAATCCGGTGCGTTTTTTGTCATCTTGAAGTCGTTTTCAACACCTTCTTAAATAATTTTGACACTACATTTTTGCAATGTCAAACGTCGGGGCTGCCCCGCTTTCTTTCTTAATGCCTAGTTGCGTGTCAAACGCCTCGAAGATTTGATCCCGAGTAGGTCGCGACGTTGTGTTGGTTGTAATCTGCACGGTTAGCCCTTTTACGTATTTTTTCCATGAGGACCTAACCGTCACCTTCCATGCCTGAGCCATAGTGATAACGTTTTTCGAATTAAACATTGATTTGATATGTGTCTGAGACACGTTCCCATACACACATATTCTTCTCTTTAGTCAGTTGCGGATTGATTTTGAATACACCTACGAAATTATAAGCAGGCAGTACACCATAAGCCCTCTCTTTCATAAAAGTTATGCGCTTTTGGTCGGAATTGATCCACTGAGCGATGTGTTTTGCTCGCTCTTCATCGGAACGTTTGTTGTATTCGTAAATGTAACGTCCGTCTTTGGATAGTTCGTTGTGCCATTTTCTGTGATTTGGTTGTGGCCACCAAACCGATTCATCGGGATGTCCCGGTACAATAACATCCGAGGCTCGGAGAAATCCTCTGTGTTTGGGTTTGGTTCCAAACACCGCTGCAATATCATCAATTGTGGTTAGCCAATCTTCGGAGTTTACCGAGAAAAAACCACGTGATTTGTAATATTCAGGTGTCGAGCGAGTAATTGAATAGTCACACGGGAGAAAGCGCTCACCGAGAAGGGAGATGCGTCTGCGAATTTCTGCCACAACGTCATCAACCTGACTGTGGATTTCCTCTAAACTGCCCGATGCCGTGACTACAAATACATCGGCATTGGTTGCGTCGGCCACCTCCTGATTTCGGATAGCATCCTTCGCTTTCTGAGTCTCTACTTCGTGATAACCCTCGTTTACCTCGATTATCATACCCACTTGGGGGAGATAAAGGTCTGCGAGAGCATAACCGGCTCCTCGTTTCACATACTGCTGGAGCACGAAACGTACCCGAATGTCATCGAGTTTATGCCATATACGGTTGATGACATAAGCCTCTGTAGTTTTGTTGGCTATCTTAGCCAACATACTTGTGATTATGATTCTTTGAAAGTTCATACCTTTTTGGTTTATAACTACGCTCGAAAAAGGAGCGACACCTGAAACTTTGTTCTCATTCATTTTTTTCATAATATTTTTATTTTGTTTGCATGGCAATTATACTGCACTGCTCTTATCACGTTAAATACAAAATATTAAAATATGTTAAATTTATCTCGATTCCCGGAGATCATTTATATCCTTAATGAGTCACGGATTAAAACCATCATTATTCAATAAAAGAGAGTTCTCTCTCGTTTTATTACAATTAACAAGATTCAGAGGATTTGGAAGAAAGTGCTTGGTTATTGGATTGAGAATGAAGTGATGCTCACTGATGATCTGATCTTGATAGATCTGCCGAACACCAAACTTCCACTGTCTACGAATCTTATAAATAGAACGCATATACGGAATCTTCTCTCAAAAGTCCGATAAAATGGATTACAATAGTATTACCTGCAAGAAAGAAAAGATTGATGGCCACTGCTGTCGTCTATATCTACAAAAAGAGGGAGAAAGACCATTAACGGTCATTGGTCTTAATCCAAGCACAGCTGATGACAGCACGTCAGACGCTACTATGCGTAAGATTATGAAATTTATTGAGAAGTGGGATGAGCGTACATCATACCATTTCGACAGTTTCATAATGTTGAATCTTTATCCGCTCATAGAAACTTCCCCGGACCTATTGAAAGTAAATCATAAATTCAATCCGCTGCTTCATGCAAGAAACATAGAGATTATCACTATGTTTCTGGATAAGTACGCCAATACTGAGGTGCTGCTATGTTATGGCGACTCAATAGAATCTGTGAAATGGTTAAAGAATTGTCGCGATGAAGTGTTAGAGTTATTAGCAAAATACAAAGACATTTCATTAATTACCTTTGGAGAACTTACGAGGATGAATAATCCACGGCATCCCTGTAGGCTTTCTTACTGTATTAATCCGAAGCCTTTCCCTAATCCTTTTGTAGAGCATTGAAGCACGACACGTCAGCGACAATGAATAGAGCATATAGAAGCCCGTGCTTCGTTTTCCCGCACGTCACATATCCTCCCGAGTCAATACGCGCGTTTCTATCTTATATTTTGAGAGGACCCTGTTCTTGATGCGGTCAACCTTCTCCATAAATGCCTTGTGGTCATAGTTGCGCTCCCGGCGCTTCACCTCGGCAACGAGCGCACTCTTACTGTCTATTGAAAGAAGAGTCACTATATCAATCTCATTGGCCTCCTTCCCTTTCTTGCGTTCCCATAATCCTTGACCGAAAATCAAACGTCCCTCCTTCTATACGCCTCAGATACTCTTTTTCCTTTATCCGACTTTAGAATTTCAAACTTTATTACCGTCGTAATTATTACCACGGTGATAAAGTTGTAGGTTTCGGGGTTCCAAAAGGCTATTTATTTAATTCAATTCAAATAACGAACCCCTTCATGCTCTGATTATCAGTTGCTTTCTCAATCCTGATCTCTGTGTCGAGGCTGCCTGCTCTCTGCCGATCCGACCTTCGTGTTCCCATCATACCCAGGGTAGAAGATCCTGAACCTTAAGTAGCCCCACCTTAAGCGAACGACTTCATAATAAAAGCGTAAGCGTTATTGTGGAGCCGTGAGCGTAGGTGGGGTAGTAGTATTCCCTGACAAAGTAGATCGGAGATCTTCAACTCCCCCATCCAACCTAAACTCTCACGAACCGAAACCTTAGATCCCTTACTTTTCACCCTCATTTTCTCCTAATTCGGGAAATAACCACAGCGCCAAAACTATTATAATAGTTTTGGCGCTAAAATAGTTTATGTCATTACTGTCTAGGTAACCTCTACCTCAAAAATCTTCAGACATTCCCGACCGTAGTCCGGAAATTTCATTCATTACTCGACGGTTAGATTATTTATAGATTCGCACACTTACCTTTTTGATCTGATATGCTTTAAATTGTAGCGGTTGTTCTGCGTCTCACAGGCTGGTCACGAGGACGAGGATGATGCCGAAGATTATGAGAAGGGTGTTTGAGACGGCATAGGTGATGGTGTAGCCGAGAGCGGGCACCGAACTTCCCAGACGCTCCTGCACGGCTCCGAGTCCGGCTGTGGTCTTACGCGCGCCCGCACAGCATCCGAGTGTCACCGCCGGGTGGAATTTGAAGAGTTTGTGCCCGATCAGGATCGCCAGGAAGAGTGGCACGAGCGTGACGATGAGGCCCGCGATGAAGATTTTCGGGCCCACCTCGGAGAATGCGCTGATAAACGACGGGCCTGATGCAATGCCGATCACGGCGATATACATGTTTAGACCCAGATTGTTGAACACCCACAGCGATGCTTTGGGAATGGCTCCGAATGTCGGGCGGCGTCCGCGCAGCCAGCCGAGTATGAGGCCCGAAACGAGTGCGCCTCCGCTTGCGCCGAGACTGATTGACACTGACCCTATGTGGAACGCGATCGCGCCGAGCAGTCCGCCGAGCAGAATTCCGAGGCCGATGAATACGAAGTCGGTGGCGAGAGTGCGCGGATCGGCATAGCCGAGTTCCGACGCTGCCCGGTCGAGGTTTTTCTTACGGCCAACAAGTTCCACGATATCGCCTCCCTTAATGGTGAGATGGTCAAGAGGATTGAGAGCCACATCGTCGCGGGTCACTTTCTTGATGTCGACCCCGTCCATCCAGCGCTCGTCTATCACGCTGCGCAGAGGCCTTTCCTCAAAACTTCGTTTGACTGTGACGTCGATATCCTCCACCGGAAAGTCAAGGATATTCACTCCTGCCACTTCCGGCCCGAGCCATGAGTGGTCGCCCACGATCATCTCGCGGCGTGCAGCCAGAACGACAGTGTCGAAAGGATAGATGACGGTGTCTGAGTCGATGGCGTCGATAGTCTGGCTACCGTCGCTCCTGCGGATGCGTTCCACAGTGACGCGTCGCCCATTCTTCTCAAACTCCTTCTCCAGTTGTCCCGCCGTATGCATCTCCGCCATCCATTCGCCCGAGGCTTCGAAAGCGCGGAATGCCACGGGGCGGCAGGCGTTGAAACTTGCCGGATCGGCATTGGCACCGGCAGGGCTCATGGTTTTCTCCAGTTCGCGTGTCATGGTCTTGACCTTCTCCAGTCCTCCCATCATTGCCGGACCCACATATCCTAACAGCCAGACAGCCCCGAGAGTGCCGAACACATATGTCATGGCATAGCACACCGGAATCGCGGCAACCATATCCTTGATATGTTCGGGCGATCCGCTGAGCGAATTGACCGTGTCTTCCGCTGCGCCCACCACCGGCGACGCGGTCGAGGCTCCCGCCATCATGCCGGCCGCCTGACCGGGATTGAGGTCGAACAGCCATGCCACACCTATCGAGGTCAGAAGTATGAGCGCGCACACCACCACGGCAAAAAACACCTGTTTCAGGCCGTCGCCACGCAACGATTTGAAAAACTGCGGGCCGACGCTATAGCCGATGCAGAAGAGAAACAGCAGAAACGAGACCGTCTTCAGCGGACCCCCGACGTTAATGTCGAGTTGTCCGACTATCACACCGACTATCAGAACGGCGGTCACCGTTCCGAGGGCGATCCCTTTGAATTTTAATTTGCCCAGCCAGAAGCCGAGTCCGATTGTGAGAAACACGGCCAGTGAGGGTGTATGGCGGAGAGCATCAACAAACCACATTGTCGTTCAATTTTTCAGCGGTTAATATGTTGGATATGGTTATATTATTTACGTCCGAAATCAGCCGGGATTTCGCCCCAGTGCGGTGTGTCCCAGGTGAGTATCGGATTTGTGGGTGTATTTGTGGCGAGCCATGCGAGGGCGCGGTCGACGAGACGGAACAGTTCGGTATTGGCGGGAGTCCTGACCACGGTGGTCTTCAGCGCCCGGTTTTTCACCCATGATCTGGCCGTCTTCGAGTCGGTATAGATAGGGACATTTCCTTTCCCCTGGGCTTTCAGCAACGCCAGGCCGTGAACCAGTGCGAGAAATTCGCCGATATTGTTGGTGCCGTCGGCGAGAGGCCCGACATGGAAAATCTGCTGACCTGTTCTCACCCACACACCGCGGTATTCCACAGGCCCGGGGTTTTTCGAGCATGCCGCGTCGACGGCCAGAGCATCCTGACAGATGTCGGGGAAAGCGTCATAGTTGACGCGCTCGTTTTTGTGGGCCGCGATTGCCCTCACCAGTTCGGCTTGCTCCTCATAACTGCCTCGGAAGGCTTCGACGGCCGCCTGCTGGCTGGGATAACTTCGATATTTCGCTCCGGGATAACCCTCCACAAACTCGCGGGCTTCCTCCCACGAGTCAAAGACACCCGTGGCACGACCTTCCCAGACTACGTAATATTTTTTAGGCATCAGGACAAAGTAAGGAAAATTGAAATATCCACGCACCGTATTCCCAGACGAGCCGCCACATCCTTATTGACCGCTTTACCGAAGAAGGTGAGCGTGGCTCCCTGCATTCCCGGCAGCAGGCGGATGGCGTTTTGCGGGCCTTCGCAGTCGGTGATGTCACCCATCAGCGAGAGCAGCGTGTTGCTCAGAGCCATTGCCGCGGTGCGTGCCACGGCGCTTCCGGCATTCACATAGCAGATGCGGCTTTCCGAGCGCGATTTATGGTCGAGAGCCGAGGCCACCGAGAGGTCAACCGGAGTCAGCGACGGAAATGCGTCGCCGCGCGGTGAAGTGAGGTCGAAACACAACACCCCTTTTTTCATGGACTCCACCGCCTCGCTGCCGATGGTAAGCCGGCTCTTCGACGGTGTGGCCACCACCACATCGGCGCTTCTGAGCGCGTTGGCGAGTGTATGGGGGTTGATGGACGACGTAACTATGCAGCCCCCGAGGTCGGTCAGTGTGCGGCGCAGCGAATAGATGTCGTTGTCGAACATCCTGACGGTCGCTCCCAGTCCGACAGCCGAGCGCGAAGCGGCAACGGCTGCGAGTCCCGAACCGATCACCACCACTTCGCACGGCACGATCCCCGTCACGCCTCCGAGCAGTATTCCTTTCCCTCGCTGCGGGTCGGCCAGCAGCGACGAGGCAATGGCCAGAGCGGCGCGGCCGTCGATCTCGGCCAGGATATCCGCGAAGGGCCGGCATCCGTGAGGATCGCAGATAAGATCAAGCGCTATCGTGACGATGTGACGGTCGAGCAGACATCGCAGGGCATCCGTATCGATGTCCGACGGGCGGAAAAGCGTGAGCAGCATGGCTCCGCGGCGCATCGCCCTGACATCGGCCACCGATGGGGGAGCAGGGTAGACCACAATATCAGTGCCCCATGCCTCGGTCCGGTTTACGATGGTGACTCCCTGCCGTGTATATCGTGCGTCGGTATAGTTGATGGTGCGTGCGGCTCCCTCCTCCATGAGGATCCGGAATCCCCTGTCGATGAGTTGGGCACACCCCTCGGGCGTGAGCGGAAAACGCTGTTCGGCCGGCCACTGTGAGGCGGGGAGTCCGATCGACAGACTCCGGCGCGATGTTGCCGTCGGGGCTTGTTTTTCGAGTGGTATAGCAGAAGAAAATGTCATAATGACCTTGATAGAAATCTGTTGTAAAACCGTTGTGAGGTGGCCTCGATCTCGGCTTCATTCTCGAGCATCGACGAATCGAAGGTCTCGGTGGCGCGTCCGTAACTCGAGGCCCGGAGCCCCAGTTGAGTGTCGGCGAACGCCTCCAGTTCATCATCGGAAAGCGACGCGATCAGAGGGCGCGTGGAACGGCCTTCGCGCAACCGGTTCATAAGACGCTCGCGCGACGGCTTAAGCCACACCGTAAGCCCGCAGGCGTTCATGACCTCCATATTGTCGCCGAAACAGGGGGTGCCACCTCCGCAGGCTATCACTCTGCCGACCCGGTTCTCAGCCGCTCCGGTCGCCAGTGTCATGAGAGCCTCGCGCTCGCGCCGGCGAAACCCTTCCTCACCCTCGGCAGCGAAAATCCCGCTGACCGTCATGCCGGCATCGGACTCGATCCATTCGTCGAGATCGACAAAATCGATCCCGAATCGATCCGCAAGAGCCCGGCCGAGAGTCGACTTTCCGGACGCCATATAGCCAATGATGAAAATAGGTTTCATATCCGCAAAAGTAATAAAAAATCCCCACAACGGCAATAGCCTTCCGTCAGACCTCCACGCTGAAATTCCATGAGTTGAACGGACTTCCGTAACTCAGTTCCTTGCCTTGTTCGATGATGTCGGGCTCACGTTTCCCACTCACTTCAAGAATGCCATTGTTGAATTTCACCTGCATTTTACCCAACCGTACACCGTCAAGTGTGAAAGACAGGTTAGACTTTAAGTATTTTTCCAACTTGATATCAGTGACCCTTTTTATATCTATCGAGGCCGGTTTGACATTAAGACTATAGCCTTTCTTTTTATATTTGACAACCCAGAATTCGATGGGGGAATCCGCATGAAAAAGCGCAGAAAAAAGATCCTGCTTGTTCGTGATATTCGCCCAGTTTGCAATCACAGCATCTCTGATCAGGTTGATGTATGCATCGGTATTTTCGCTTTTCTTCCTCTTATGAAACCAGTTGGCGATCCCACCATACTTCTTATTCATCTCGGCAATATATTTTTTGACATATTCCGGTAATTTGGAACTGAGATCCTGGATCTGGTTGTTCGACAGGAAGTTTCTACCGGTGGTATTCATGGAACAGGTGTTTGCATATTTCACCGACAACCCGATTTTTACCTCTTTACCGTCTGCATCTCGGGTGGTCATAACGACATCGGCCGGACCCACTTCGTCGTTCTGCGTCTCAAAAGAGACGTCAGTCAGAGTCAATGATCTCGCCGCAAGTTCCTTCAGGATTTTTGAGGTCGGAGTCTGATTTCTGATTTTTTTGATTTTGCTTCTGCTTTTGTCGGGACGGGAACTTATGGCGGCATCGAGAGCCGTTGTGTCCAATTTGCCTGCTCTACAGAGATTGTAGAAGAGCGCTATTTCATACTCCACGCCCGTATTGCGGTTGGAGGTTATTTCCGCGAGGCATTGCTGATCTATCATAATAGTCGTGTTATATGGTTAAAATAAAGAGAACAAAGAGTCGGTACCGCCTCCATATTGAGTCGCGTAGGAGTACTGATCCTGAATGTCGGGGTCGCCGAACATAAAGCGGGCGAAAAGTTTTACCAGGTCGACGTTGATGCTGTTGCCAAACTGTTTGTAGGCCTGCGCTTTCTTGTCATCATATATGAAAGTGTCGGGAAAACTCTGCAACCGCGCGCACTCCCTCGGGGTCAGGAATCGCCGGCGTTTACCGACAATCGAGGTCTGCGTGATGGCGACAAGAGCGGGGAAATATGTCCCGGGCTTCACGCGGAGTCCCGAGAGGAGGATCTGAATGATGTTATCACACAGGACGGGACTGTCGGTATCGCCCGCATGACATTCCAATTTTGCTTTCGCCCCGAAAAAAAGACGTTTTTTCGATGCCTTCGCTTTACATG
>CAMWGM010000047.1 GCA_947173755.1 uncultured Muribaculaceae bacterium | reverse complement strand
ACTTCCCCCGCGAAGGCAACGGATGGAGCTACAAGTATGCCCGCCGCCAGTGGGACCTCGTCGACCGTCAGGAACTCAAATACCGCTTCCTGAACGCCTTCGACAACGCCATGATCCACACCATCTCGCAGGTCTACAACTTCCAGGCACTTCCCGTAGTAAAACTTTGGGAGAAGGATGACGACCAGGTGCTCGCCTATATGCGCGGCGATCTCGTATTCGTCTTCAACTTCAACCCCGTAAGTCCCTTCACCGGCTACGGCATACTCGCACCCGCGGGCGAATATGAAGTTGTCCTCTCGTCCGATAATCCCGCTTTCGGAGGCTACGGCAACATCGACGAAAGCGTCACCCATCTCACCCAGCATGACCCGCTTTTCGCTCCCGCCGGACGCGAATGGCTGCGTCTCTACCTCCCTCCCCGCTCGGCCCAGGTGCTCCGTCTGAAGAGAGCCCCCGTCGCAAAGCCGAAACGCAAAGTCAAGAAGTAAAAACGCATAAGAATCAGAAGATACTTTTAAGAAAAAATGAATTTTCGAGACAGTCTCAACCACTATTTCCAGGATGCGGTACGCGCCAATTGGGAGCAACCCTCTCTGACCGATCTCGGGGGTGTCACGCTCTCGTATAAGGATGTTGCACGCAAGATAGCCAAACTCCACATATTATATAAGGAAATCGGCATCGAGCCGGGCGACAAGATTGCCCTTATCGGCAAGAATTCCTCGATCTGGTGCGTGAGTTTCCTATCGGTGCTCACCTATGGTGCTGTCGTCGTGCCGATCCTCGCCGATTTCAAACCCGACAACATTCAGCATCTCATCAATCATTCGGATGCCAAACTGGTGATCATCGATCCACAGAAGTGGGAAGCGCTCAACCCCGACGCGATGCCGGGCATCAAAGGAGCGCTCTCCACAGTCGATCTCTCGCTCATCTACTCTTGCGACGACCGTCTGGCGATTGCCCGCGCCCACCTCAACCAACTCTTCGGCGAAAAGTATCCCGACCGTTTCACTCCTGAGGATGTCACTTACTACGTTGACAAACCTGAAGAACTCTGCCTGATCAGTTACACTTCAGGCTCAACAGGTTTCTCAAAAGGTGTGATGCTCCCCTACCGCTCGCTCTGGAGCAACCTGCAGTTCTGTATCGAAAATCTCCCCACCAAACCGGGAGACGGAGTGGTCTGCATGCTTCCCCTTGCCCACATGTATGGCCTGACCATCGACATGCTCCGCCCCTTCGTAGGCGGCGGTCACATCTATATCCTGACACGTACACCCTCACCCCGCATCCTCATGGAGGCCTTCCAGGAGGTGCGTCCGCGCGTCATCGTGGCAGTGCCCCTCATCATCGAGAAGATCATCAAGACACGCGTGTTCCCGATGCTCGAGAAGCCGCTCATGAAGATCATGCTGATGGTGCCCTTCGTCGACGACCGTCTGCTGGCCAAGATCAAGGAGCGCCTCATGCAGACCTTCGGAGGCCGCGTCGAGGAGATCATCATCGGTGGAGCAGCTCTCAACAAGGATGTAGAGGCATTCCTGCGCCGCATAGGTTTTCCCTTCACTGTCGGCTACGGCATGACCGAGTGCGGGCCTCTGATCTCCTATGCCTCATGGGATGTGATACGTCCCGGTTCGTGCGGGCAGATCGTCGACCGCATGGAGGTGAAGATCGATTCGCCCGATCCCGCAGTGACACCCGGCGTGCTCTACGTCAAGGGCGCCAACACAATGACCGGCTATTACAAGAACCCTGAAGCGACCCAGTCAGCCATGACCGAGGACGGATGGATGTCGACCGGCGACATCTGCAACCTCGACGACGACGGCTTCCTCTATATCCGCGGCCGTGACAAGAACATGATACTCGGCGCATCGGGCCAGAACATCTATCCCGAGGAGATCGAGGACAAACTCAACAACCTGCCCTATGTCTCCGAGAGTCTTGTGGTAGATGCGGGAGGCGGACGTCTGCTCGCTCTTATCTATCCCGACCTCGAGAGCGCACACAGCCAGCAGATTTCCGAGAAAGCGCTCGACAATATCATGGCCGACAACATCAAGCAGCTCAACTCTCAACTTCCAGCCTACTCGCAGGTGTCCGGCTACCGACTCCAGCAGGAGGAATTCGAGAAGACCCCGAAACGCTCCATCAAGCGTTATCTCTACAAAGCCTGAACATGAGCGGGAGGGATGTCGAGACCACATCTCTCCCGCCATTCATTAAAGATCATACATTTCATACTTACATGCGACTCTTTCCACTCTTTCCTTCACTGATCATCGCAGCCTCAGCGTTTTCGGCAGAGGCTACGGAAATCGACCTCCTCACTCCGGGAGGAAGACATGTGACGGTCACCCCCGTCACCGAAAATATCATTAAGGTTGCCAATCTCCCCAAAGGCTATACCGCTCCGAAATCGCAGACCCTCCTTCTCGACGATCAGACCACCGAGGCCTCACTGACTTCGGCCGGCGGCTTTCAGATACTTACCACTCCTGCAGGAGTGACAGCACGTGTCAACGCCACTACGGGCGCAGTCGATATCACGGCGGGAGCAAACCGTGCAATCTCCGACCCCGGAGTGCGCACATTGGCTGACGGTCGTCAGTCTATGCAACTCTCCACCATGGGAAGCGGCTCGGTCTATGGCGCAGGCGAACGCGGACATTCGTTCAATCTGGCGGGTGACACTCTCGTGATGTACAACCGTCAGAATTACGGCTACCGCGCCGGTGATCCCCGCATCAGCCAGATGAACATAACGATGCCACTCTTCCTCTCGAGCGAGGGATATGCTGTGGTGTTCGACGATTTCGCCGCATCCGAACTCGTTATGTCAAATCCGCTTGTCTACACCACCGAGTCATCGGCTCCGGTGATTTATTATTTCATCAATTCCGCCGGAACGCTCGCCGACGTCACCCGCACACTCTCGCAACTGACGGGACGCCAGAAACTGCCTCCGTTCTGGGCTATGGGATATATCACTTCGAAATACGGTTATCATGACCGAAGCGAGACCGAAGGGGTGATCGATACGCTCAAACGCGCCGGTTATCCCGTTGACGGTGTGGTGCTCGACCTCTACTGGTATGGGAAGGAGCAGGATATGGGCAGGCTGGCATGGGATCCGGAGCAATGGCCCGACCATTCACGCATGCTGAAGGGCCTGAAGGATAAAGGTGTCAACACCGTCATAATCTCTCAGCCTTATGTGCTCCGCAACGGCGAGGGAAAGGCCAATTTCGACGAACTCTCAGCCAAGGGTCTTCTGCTTAAAAACGATTCGACCGGAGAGACCCAGGAGGTAACCATCTGGGTAGGCGAAGGAGGTATGTTTGACATGTCCAATCCCGACACACGCCGCTGGCTCACCGACCGCTACCGCGACCTGACGCTCGAGGGTGTCGGCGGATGGTGGGGCGACCTCGGCGAACCCGAGGTTCATCCCGAATCGGGCCGTCATGCCAACGGACTGACCACACGCGAGTATCACAACCTCTACGGCAACGACTGGAGCCGCATCATCTCCGACCTCTATGCCGATTCATTCCCCGACGTCCGTCTGATGACGATGATGCGCGGAGGTACCACCGGTCTGCAGCGCTATTCAGTGTTCCCCTGGAGCACCGACGTTTCGCGCTCATGGGGCGGAATGCAACCTCAGATCACCATAATGCTCAACTCCGGCCTCAGCGGTCTCGGCTACATGAGCCACGATGTCGGCGGTTTCGCCATCGACGAGGAAATGCCTTATGACCCCGAACTCTACGTGCGCTGGCTCCAGTTGGGCACCTTCTCGCCGGTTCTCCGCACACATGCCCAGAAGACTGCCGAGCCTTACAAGTATCCCGAACAGCAGGATATAATTCTCCCCCTCATAAAGAGCCGCTATGCATGGCTTCCCTACAATTATACCCTCGCCTACGAGAATGCGTCGCAGGGTCTGCCGCTCGTCCGTCCGATGAATTTCTACTCGGGCTCTTCGCTTTATGACGACATCACCGACCAGTATCTGTGGGGACGTGACATCCTCGTGGCTCCCGTGCTCGAACAGGGCGCAAGAGAACGCCGGGTCATATTCCCCGAAGGACTCTGGGTGGATTTCAACAATCCTTCGAAAATCTACGAAGGCGGCGACACCATCATGGCAGCCGCTCCGCTCGAAGTGCTTCCGCTCTATGTGCGCGCCGGAGCATTCATTCCGCAGGCCGACTACAAGATGGACAACACCGGCGACTATCGCACCGACCGCTATACGATTAACTACTATCCCTATCTCGGCGAATCGGAGTATGTGATGTTTGAGGATGACCGTTCAAATCCCAATTCGCTTGCCGACGGAGCCTATCAGCTCATAACTTTCAAGGGAGACGCCACAGTAGGAGGCCTCGACATCAATGTCAGTGCCAAAGGCACTTATCCCGGCGCTCCTGCCGTGAAGCAACTCACATTTGCCATCCATCTCTTCGACGGAAAACCCCGTGAAGTGAGCATCGACGGCCGCCAGGTCAAGAAAGGTGTGTGGAAATATGACCCCGCCACCTCCACCCTCACCATCCCCGTCAAGTGGACCGTCTCCAGTCCTCTCGAAATCAAAGTAAGATAAAAACCGTCCCCCTAAACCATCTCACACCTCCCCGCCGGCCTTCGGTCCCGGGGAGGTATATTAATATCCAAAAAGTTTACAGGTATAACCTAAACTTTCATACAATTTATGAGAAGTTTGCAGGTATAGCCGAAACTTTTATGAAAATTACTTGGATGAGCGGACTATAAATAGTATCTTTGCATACAATGTCATCAGAACAAGTTTTGACCCTCGCATGACATAGCGTATTGCAAATAACGACTATTTTAATACCGAGAAGGAATGAAGATAATAGAACGCCCGATTTACTTGAATAGAATAATCAGTCAACTTAACCGGGGAATGATGCTCGTGTTGGTGGGGCAACGACGTGTCGGAAAGAGTTTCATGCTGAAATCTCTGGCGGAATGGCTTTCGAAGAACAAACCGGATGCAAATATCCTTTTTATCGATAAAGATTTCGGTAGTTTTGGTTTCATAAAGACCGCTGACGATCTATATGCACACGTCCGGGAGTGCCTTCCGGAAGGAGGAGAGAATTATCTCCTTATAGACGAAGTGCAGGATATCGAGGGATATGAAACAGCGTTGAGGAGTCTGTATGCAGAGGATAGATGTCAGATAATCGTCACGGGCAGTAATGCTTATATCTTTTCGTCTGAGATAGCCACAAAATTTTCGGGCAGATATATAGAGATCCCGATCAGGAGTCTCGGTTATGAGGAATTCCTGACATTCCATAAGATCACTGACAGTCATGAGTCGCTGCTCAGTTATCTGCGCTTTGGCGGAATGCCCGGTCTTGCCAATTATAGGTTTGAGGAAGTAGCCGAAATCAAGGAATATCTTCAGAGCGTCTACAATACTGTTGTACTCAAGGATATTGTGGCTCGGGAAGAGATCAGGAACTTCAAGTTTCTTGAAAATCTGATTCATTTTCTTGCTGACAATGCAGGACAACTGGTCTCGATGAACAGCATCACGAAATATCTTAAATCTCAGGGCTCGAAAGTCTCGAATGATTTAGTGACCAGATATATAAAATCGACATGCAACGCGTTGCTGCTGGATTCACTTCCGAGATATGACATTCACGGGAAGCGGATTTTCGAACTTATTGAAAAGTATTATTTCAGCGACCACGGGATACGCAATTACATAGTAAATGAGATGCCGAATATATTCGGCAGCATTGAGAAGATTCTTGAAAATGTTGTCAGACATCATCTGCTGATACAAAAATGCGACGTATATGTCGGGGTACTTCCTCAGGGAGAAATCGATTTCGTTGCAAAAAAAGGAGAACAGGTGATTTACGTCCAGGTTGCATACAAACTCTCAAGCCCGGAGACAATCGAAAGAGAGTTCGGCAATCTGCAGGCCATAGATGACAACTATCCGAAATTTGTAGTCACGATGGAGGATATCGCCGGATCCCTGAAAGAATATCCGGGAATCAGGCATATCCATATCAGGGAATTTCTAAAAATGGATTTTTGATTCGGGTCGAAACTTTCGGGTGGGGCGGTGCGAATTGGGAGAAAGGTTTTGAGTTTAGAGGCAAAATGCTTAATTTTGTCGGTTGATATTCACAACCGAGCCTTTAAATTATCGCATTTCCAATTTTGAGACATTCCTTTAATTATATTATTGTTCTTGTCGGACTGATATGCGCGGTTATCATGACTGCATCTCAGGCGGGCGCAGCCGAACCAAAACCTGTCCAGAAGGTGTCGGCGTGGCAGATCATCGAGCCACTCGGTCTGAGGGAACCTGTCGAGCCTGACACGCTGATGTATCAGTTATATCTGACGGCGGTGCCATCGGCTGTATCGTCGGCGTTCGCTACGACAGGCGCTCAGGCTTCCGCCGGCGAAGAGATGATCTATATGGACCGCAAACCGATGAGCGCGTTCTTCCTGGCCGACGCCAAACGGTTCTGGACTCCGAGCGTGGAGAAGATGAAATACTATAACACGCGCATTCCTATGAGTCTGGTGAGTTACAACACCGGCGGCTCGCGCGAGACCACTCAGGATCATTTCAAGTTTCTCTTCTCGGGCAACATCAACCCACGAGCACAGATAGGAACTTTCGTGGATTATCCCTATTCGAAAGGCAGTTACAACTATCAGGCTTCCAAAGGGTTCACATGGGGAGCGAATGCGTCGTATATCGGCGAGCGATATGAGATGCAGACCTATTTCGCCACCTACAGTTTCACCAACAAGGAGAATGGCGGTATCACCGACGACGATTATATCCTCGATCCGGCCAAACTTCAGGGCGGAGTTTCGACCATAAACTCGAAGTCGATCCCCACATTTCTGTCGGCTTCTCACTCGCGTGTGGGCGGCAACGAATTTTTCCTGAACAACAGATATAAACTCGGGTTCTGGCGCGAGGATGCCGACACTGTATCACAAGATTCCGTCAGGATCATCAAGACTTTTGTGCCGGTGACGAGTTTCATCTGGACGCTAAACTATAAAAATGCCAACCATAAGTTCAGCAACACCAACTCGACAGAGGAGCAGTCATATTGGGACACCCATTATTTCTCGACCGAAGGCACTGCTGATCACACCTCATATTCGTCGATCTCCAACACACTCGGAGTCTCACTTCTGGAGGGTTTCAACAAATATGCCAAGGCCGGGCTCTCGGCTTTCGCGACGTTTGAGTACCGACGTTTCCACCAGACGACCGACACGCTCCCGCTGACCGGAGAACTGCGGCCGGCCGGGTTGACACCATATCCTTTCGAGACACGCATGGCCTCCACCGGTTCGGAAAGCCTGCTTTACATCGGAGCGCAACTCACCAAACAGCAGGGCACGCTGTTCAACTACGTAGTGACGGGGCGCCTCGGAGTCTTAGGGGCGGCAGCGGGCGAGATAGAAGTCGATGGCCACCTCACGACAAGTTTTCCGCTGCTGAAAGATTCTGTCAGACTGACTGCATACGGTGCGTTGTCGAATAAGACCGCCCCGTTTCTGATGAAACACTTCATCAGCAATCATTTCGCATGGGAAAACTCATTCGGAAAGACGCGGAGGGTGAGACTCGGAGGAAGGCTCGACTTCCCGATCACCAAGACTATGGCAGATGTGGGAGTGGAGAATGTGCAGAACCTTATCTATTTCGGTCCCGACTGTCTGCCATATCAGAGCGGAAAGAACATCCAGATCCTGAGCGTGAGGTTGCGGCAGGATTTCAGATGGAAGGCCCTCAACTGGCGCAACACCATAACTTATCAGACATCGACCGACGAGTCGGTGCTCCCGCTACCGAAACTCGCCATCTACTCCAATCTGTTTCTGCAATTCAAAGTGGCCCGTGTGCTGACCGTGCAGATGGGAGTCGACATGGACTACTACACTTCCTATTATGCACCGACCTATCAGCCCTCGACAATGGCATTCTGTACCGGTGGAGATGTAAAGGTGGGTAACTATCCTTACATGAATGCCTATGCCAATTTCAAATTGTCGAAAGCGCGTTTCTATGTCGAATACACCCATTTCAACCAGGGTCTTTTCGGCGGAAACAATTACTTCTCGCTTCCCCACTACCCGCTCAACCCCCACAGATTCCTGATGGGCGTGGCAGTTGACTTCACTAACTGATTTTTCCGAAAAAACATATGTTAATCCCCCGGCTGTCGACCTGACAACCGGGGGATGATTCATTTTATCAATTCAAGATAGGACGCGCAATCAGCGGCGGAGTGCGGGACGCATCTCGTAACTTACCATCGCGAGGGTGAAACCCCAGTAGATAAAGGCAAGCGATACAAGGAAACTGGTCATCGCCATGTCCTGTGCCCAACCGGCTTCGATGAAGAAGAAACCGATGAGAGTGAGCAGGATGCCGTTGATGAGCTGCAGCCACCAGTAACGGTAGGTGTTATTCTGTACTGAGGAACATAAGGCGCTGATGCCCCAGAACATGAAGATAAGAGCAAGGAAGTAAGGGAAGATGGCCTCGCTCATGACGATGGAACGAACCATCATGAAGCCGATGAACATGTCGATGACACCGCCGGCCAACCACCATCCCCAGCCTTTGCCACGATTTTTACCGGAAGCGGCGAGCAGCTGGACGATACCGGCAAGGATAAGGAGCCAGCCGAAAATCTGAGAAGCGACAGCATATCCGGCCTCAGGCCAGAACCAGTATGCAAAACCGCAGATCACCATAAGGATACCGGCGCAAAGCACTACCCACCAGTAGCGCGACTCGCCCATTAATCTTGAAACAAATGCTTTCATAACGTTGAAGAGTTGAGAGTTTAATTTTTTAGAGTTGAGAGTTATATCTTGTTTTCCTTTATAA
>CAMWGM010000046.1 GCA_947173755.1 uncultured Muribaculaceae bacterium | reverse complement strand
GAGGTCTACCACTCGGAGTGTGGCACCCAACTCCTCAGGAATTTCGTGGTCGACATCTGCGGTGGCAAACAGGACTGGTCAGCCGAATCGTTTATCGACCAGACCGTGCGCGAACTCCGCGAGCAACTCGGTGACGACAAGGTTGTGCTCGGTCTGAGCGGCGGCGTCGACTCGTCGGTGGCTGCCGTGCTCCTCAACCGTGCCATCGGCAAGAACCTCACCTGCATTTTCGTCGACCACGGCATGTTGCGCAAGAATGAGTTCAGGAACGTGCTCAAGGATTACGAAGGCCTCGGTCTTAACGTGATCGGAGTCGACGCCTCGGCTGAGTTCTTCAAGGAGCTCGAAGGCGTGAGCGAACCTGAACGCAAGCGCAAGATAATCGGCAAGGGCTTCATTGACGTCTTCGACCGCGAGGCCCACAAGATCTCCGATGTCAAGTGGCTCGCGCAGGGCACCATCTATCCCGACTGCATCGAGAGCCTCTCCATCACCGGCACCACCATCAAGAGCCACCACAACGTGGGCGGTCTTCCCGAGAAGATGCATCTCCGCCTCTGCGAACCGCTCCGCCTCCTCTTCAAGGACGAGGTGCGCCGCGTGGGCCGTCAGCTCGGAATGCCAGAGCATCTCATCACCCGCCATCCTTTCCCCGGCCCCGGTCTGGCCGTGCGCATCCTCGGCGACATTACTCCCGAGAAGGTGCGCATCCTTCAGGATGCCGATGACATCTTCATCAGCATGCTCCGCAGCCACGGGCTTTACGATTCCGTCTGGCAGGCCGGTGTGATCCTCCTCCCGGTGCAGAGCGTGGGCGTCATGGGCGACGAGCGCACCTACGAGCGTGCCGTCGCACTCCGCGCCGTCATGTCAACCGACGGCATGACCGCCGACTGGGTTCACCTCCCCTACGAATTCCTCGCCAAGGTGAGCAACGAGATCATCAACAAGGTCAAAGGCGTCAACCGCGTATGCTACGATATCTCCTCCAAACCACCTGCGACTATAGAGTGGGAGTGATCATCTCTGAAATACATTAATTTCGGGCTTGCGCCTTCAGGACAGACTGAGGTATGCAAGCCCGAAAATTTTCTATTCCTTCCTGTGTTGAGGGCGTTTACCATCGGGCTACGGTTCCATTGTCAATTCCGTGTAATATTGGATCGGCTCGTCATCATCACCGAGTTTAGCAATCAACTTATTAATATTACACCACGGCAAAACTCCGAAACGCTGTCGGAGTTTTGCCTTACATGTAGTAAATGATAGAAAATCTACAACTTCGCAGCACAGAATAGGAGGAATTACACGTACCTAAGGATCATTATCGCACTGTTCCGGTGTTTGTCGATAGTAACTTTGCGGAAAAAACACAGAAGTTATGAAAAGCAAGAACACCAAAGCACCTATGATTATCTCGGCTGCCGCCGCAGCACGTCTGTTTCTCAAAATTGCCTCGATGGAGTTGGACCCTATTGAAAAATGTCAGTTGATGACTCTTCTTTCTGAAATCATTGACGGAAGACGCGATATTGACAATGCCTGCTTCCCGACGGCTTGTGAAGAGATCCGCTCTGATCTTACCAAGGCAATCTCTCGCTCGGCTAAAGCACGCGCAGCCGCGGCCCGCCGCCGTGCATCGGCAAAGGATAATGAAACCGATAATTCGTCAACTAATGAAAAAAACGCCGATCCCAAAGGTGTTTACCTACCAGTTGCTTTACCCCAAACCGTATCGGTACTCCCGGATAGAGACGATATTGTCAGTACCGCACCGGTAACTGCTCCGCAAAAAAGGAAAAGACGAAACCGCCGTCGCCGTCGGAATCGTAGAACTATGTCTGTTATTGTCTATGAACCATTGAACTAATTCGCATGTTTTCATGGAAAAGAATAAAAAATACCTCATCAAAATTTGATAGGATTTATAAAAATTTATAACTTTGCAAAATAGAACCAGGATTAATAATGAAGACAGATATGAGTAAACCGGTATGTGTAGGCTCTGCATCCATAAAGAAGTGTAGTGCCGGTTCAAAAGTGTCTGTGTGTGAGATCAAACTTAAGGTTATATCTGCAGAGGAGCGCGAGCGTTTACGTATTCCATCTTATCAGTATTTACTGCCATAAGTATGACGAACGGATTTTATAAACCATATTTTATAATGCGAAGTAAGGACGACTCACTTCGCATTATTGATTTATGGACTTTCAGATCTACTAAAAGCAATAAACGCTATATAGTTGAAGTAGAAGGTTTTGAAAATGAATTTTATGGGATAAAATTTTACTGGAAAGGAGTTGAAAAAAGTAAAGATCGGTATTCATTGCTAACTAACGATTTTGAACCTAGAACGATAATCAGATCATGTGTTGAAGTTATGTTCGAGTATTATCGTAGGAATCCCTTGGTTTCATTTGGATTTGTGGCCGCACCTGATTTAGAAAAAGATTTGAAAGGGAAAAATATTGACGCGGAACCTGGAAGTAGAAGATTTAGGTTTTATAAACGAATGATGGTCAACTTATTTGGCCCTGAAACATTTGTGCAAGCTTCAGATATTACAAATACTATTTATTTGATGATAAATATGAGGCAACTTGCAACAGGAGTCATCACTATCAAGACCATAGAGGAACGCTTAAATCAGACTTATGATGGAGAATATATAATCAATATATAAAAATGATAAGACTGATGCAAAAAATGCTATAAAAGACGAATATGACTTTCTCTAAACGCAGTTGACCACAGTTGCCCCGGAGTATGACAGTAAATTTTGATTTTTGAGATAATTTGCCTACTTTTGTATTCTCTAAACCAACTCTCACTTAAACACAGATAATGGAAATCGTAGGTAAAATAATTGTTGCTCTTCCCGAGATTAGCGGTGTCGGCGCTTCGTCGGGCAAAGCATGGAAAAAACGCGAATATGTGCTTGAGACAATGGAGACTTATCCCAAAAAGGTGTTCTTCAACTTCTGGGGTGAGCGTGCCGATCAGTACCCCCTTAATGTGGGCGACGTGATCCGTCTCAGTTTCGATATCAACAGCCGCGAATATAACAACCGCTGGTATGTCGACATCAGTGGCTGGAAGGCCGAGCCTGCCGATGCCTCGATGGCTACCGCGCCCGCAACAACTGCTCCGACATCATTCGGACCTGCTCCCCAGATGCCGCAGGGTTATGCCACTCCTGCCGCAGCCCCCGCTCCGCCGGCTGTCAATCTGGCTCCGTCACCCACCGACGATCTGCCTTTCTGACAAATCGTCCCCATCAGAAATAACAAACATGCGGGAGATACTCTTCGGAGATGTCTCCCGTTAGTTTTTTACAGTAATGAAAAACAAGAATTCCTATGAGGCCCTCGTAATGCGGGGTGCCGACTGGTATTGGCGCACGCCCGAACGTGCCAGGGCCGACGTTTCGCTCTATGTGCTTTCACGCACTGACATTTCCCCGCGTCTCAGGATATTGGCGGAGGACATCGACCGTTATTTCGCATCCGTGCAGACCGGCGGATCTACGGTGTCTGCGCGTCTGGAGAAAGAAGAACGTCTGACTCTTGTCGACGACGTTCTTTCACATCCCGACGCATGGCCCTCGGCTGCCGCTCTGATCTTGTGCTATGGCGAGAGCCTTCTTATTGACAACCTCTGAAGTTATTGACATTCCGGCCGGCGCTTTTCAACACTTTGTTGACATGATCCGGCCGGTTTTCTACCGCAGTTTTCAACATGTGTTGATAAAATGTTAATAACTTAGGCAAAATGTTGATAACTTCGGCCCGATGCCGTCAACAGATATAAAAAACATGGGAGCGTACCTTGACTTGGTGCGCTCCCATGTTTTTTGGTGATTTCAGTGCCGTTTATTTGAAGAGGGCCGAATGTTTCTTAAGCATCGTGTCAAAGCGGGGATCCTTGCGCATCGGGGCGCAGTTGATGTTGGCGTCGTTGGCCTCGGTCCATGCGTGATAGTTGGCATAACCTTTGTCCAGCGAGACTTCGGCATGGCGGAAAGCGCGGTCGAGCAGACCCATCTGCGAGTAGAGGCAGGCGGCATAGTAATTGATCTCGCCGTCGAAGTCGTCGGCGGTGTCGAGCACACGTTTCATCCATGCCTCGGCCTCATCCTTGCGGTCGAGATAGAGCAGGGCGAAGCCTTTGAGCGAACGGATGTCGTCGAAGTCATAATCCATGTCGAGTATACGTTCCCAGGCCTGGGCGGCAGGTTTGGGCTGGTTGCGGTACTCCGACAGCACCCATCCGCGAAGCAGGAAGGCGAGAGCGTTCTCCGGATCGTTCATGGCCACCTCGGAGAGCGCTACCGATGCCTCGGCGCTTTCGCCGAGATCGAGTTGGGCCAGAGCCTTGGCGATGAGAGCGTCAGAGAATTCAGCGTCCGACACGAGTGCGGCGTTGGCCGCCTTGACAGCCTCTTCGGGATGCTGCATGGCGCGCTCGATGCGCGATTTGAACATCAGATAATATGAATTTTCTTCGGTTCCGGCGATGGCATAGTCGATATTGAGGAGCGCCACGTCATAGCGGCCGAGATAATAATAGCATTCGGCGAGCGAGCCGTTGATACCGGCGAATGAGTCGAGTTTGTTGTTGATGATGGTGTCATAGTCGGCGATTGCGGCCAGATAGTTGCAATGGCCCTGGGCGATCATGCCGCGGATGAAGTAGAACAGTCCGTTGCGGGGCGCTTTGCGGATAGCGTCGGTGAGGCCGGCGATAACGACAGGATACTGTTTGCGCGACAGGTCGGCAAGAGCGCGGAGTGCTGCCACAGTGTTGACCGCGTCGGTCGAGAGGGCATAGATGTAATCCTCGACGGCTCCGGGATAATTGGCCATCTGGGTTCTTACGGATGCGCGGCGCATATAGACCTCCGAGTTGGAGGGGGTGATCCCTACGGCCATGTCGCAGAGTTCGCCTGCAACACCGAGGTTATTTTCCTTAACGGCCACGCGGGCGAGGCCGAAGAGTGCCTCCTGGCTGCGGGGATTGAGTTGGCGAAGCATCTGGAAGTCTTTCTTGGCTTCGGGAAGACGGTCGAGATTGTAATTGGCGGTGCCTCGCTGATAGTAGGCCGCATAGTCTGAAGGGTCATTTTCGAGAATGACGTTGAGATCTTCGAGCGCGCGTTCATACTTCTTCTGCATCATGAGGATGTTCGAGCGGAGCACGAGAGCCTGCTGACGGAAGTCGGTATCGGCCGGATCCATATACTTGAGCGCGTTGTTGATGTCGTCGAGCGCCCTTACGTAGTCGTTGAGGTTGTAATATTCCGAGCCGCGGCGGAAAAGTGTCTCCGGATCGCGGGGATCCTCGTCGAGCAACTGGTCGTAGACTTTCATTAGAGCCACAGTCATGGGATCGTCGGCCTGACGCTGAGCCGTGGCCGGAAAGATGGCTGCTAGGATGAGCAGGAGTACTGCCTGAAATCTGAAGTTCATGTTATATTATTTGTATTGCTGTTTACAGTTGATTTGAGCATCGGTCGTCTATGACGTGACATGCCGTGACGCCGTAGAGGGCGGCCGTTTCGGTGCGCAGTCGGTTTGCTCCGAATGTGACCGGCGTGATGCCGCTCTCGATTACGGCTTTTATTTCGTCGGGGGTGAAGTCGCCCTCGGGACCGATCAGCAGCAGTGTGTCATGTCCCGGTATATAGTCAGCGGCGAAATCGCGGCGCTCGACCGCCGGATCGCAATAACCCACGAACCGTTGCGCGTCAGGCATAAGCCCGATCACGTCGCGCAGCGGAGTCATCTCGTCAATTTCTGGAAGCACCGCTTTGAGGCTCTGCTTCATGGCCGCCACGGCTATCTTCTCGAGGCGCTCCCTCTTGATCACTTTACGCTCGGAGCGCGCTGTCAGCATCGGGATGATGCGGTTGACGCCCACCTCCACGAGTTTCTCCACAAGCCATTCCATACGGTCGGCATGTTTGGTCGGGGCGACAGCCACGGCTATCCGCTGTCTCCATGGAAGCGGCTGCACATGAGTATCGATCACCTCGATGATCGCATGGCGGGGATGAGGGTCGGTGATGACACATTCGTAGATGTTGCCGTGTCCGTCGATCACCTGGATATGGTCTCCCGATCCGAGGCGCAACACACGCACGGCATGCCCTGAGTCGCTCTCGGGCAGTCGCAGTGTGGTGAGTATGTCGGGAGAATAGAACTGTATCATTCGGATGAGGGTTTTCAGATATGGTCGACACGTCCGGCAGGACCAGGCTCGCTCTCCTCGATGCTCTTGCGGGCATCGGCTGCCGAGGGGGTCGGGGTCGACTTGAAGAGGAAGAAAAAGAGCACTGCCACGACGAGTGCGTAGGCCGCGAAGATAAACCAGGCGGTTTTCCAGCCCGCATAGACACCTTCGGGGGTAATCTGTGTGAAGACGAGACGGTTGACGATGGCCTGGGCGGCGAGTGTGCCGCATGTCGCTCCGATGCCGTTGGTCATGATCATGAAGAGTCCCTGGGCGCTCGAACGCAGTTCGCGCGAGGTCTGCTGGTCGACATAGAGTCCGCCCGACACGTTGAAAAAGTCGAATGCGATGCCGTAGATTATGCACGAAGCGATTATCATCCAGAGACCCGACCCGGTGTCGCCGGTGCTGAAAAATCCGAAGCGGAACACCCATGCCACCATCGACATCAGCATGACCCCTTTGATGCCGAAACGTTTCAGACAGAAGGGAATAAGGAGAATGCACAGCGTCTCGCTCGCCTGAGAGATGGCGATGAGCGCGTTGGCGTTGCGCGCGCCCCATGTCGACGCGAATTCAGGCAGATCGGCAAACGACGAGATGAACACGTTGCCGTAACTGTTGGTGATCTGCAGGGATACTCCGAGAAGCATGCTGAAGATGAAGAATATCGCCATGCTTTTCACCTTGAAAAGTTTGAAGGCGTTCAGCCCGAGGCTCTCGGAGATCGAGGCTGCTTTAGATGTGTTGACGGGGCAAGCGGGAAGAGTGAGCGCATAGCCCGCGAGGCAGAAACTTAGCACTCCCGAAGTGATCAGCTGATAGGCGTTGGTCTGAAACTGCGTGAAGTTGACGAAAAGCATCGCGCATATGAATCCCACTGTGCCGAACACTCGGATCGGCGGGAAGTGGGTGATGGTGTCGAGTCCGGCTTTATTGAGGCCGTTGAACGCTACCGAGTTGCCCAGGCCGATCGTAGGCATGAAGAAGGCCACCGAGAGCGAATAGAGGGTGAAGAGCGGTCCGAATTCAACCGTGGATGTGGTGAGTGCGTATGCTCCGGCCGCGCACATGAATGCCCCTGCCAGAATGTGGCAGAGCGAGAGCATCTTCTGGGCCTGGATGAGACGGTCGGCGATGATACCGACGATAGCGGGCATGAAGATCGACACGATCCCCTGGATGGCATAGAACCAGCCGATCTGTTCGGCCAGTCCGACACGGCTTAGAAAATTGCCGAGCGAGATGAGATAGGCTCCCCAGACGGCGAATTCGAGAAAGTTCATCGCCGCGAGGCGTGTCCGGATTGAGTATGTTTTCACGATATGGATATTGAAAAGGTCAGGAATTCTTTTTGCGGTTGAGGATCTCCGAGACCCGGGCGGCCTCCTCGTACTTCTCCTCGGCTATAAGTCGCTCGAGAGTGCGCTCGAGTTCCTCCACGGCATAATTCTCGAGTTTTGGCTCCGTGTTTCCGGCCGGCGAGTGCGATGTGTCGGCATCGTCATAACTTTCGGGATCGATGATCCCGTCATCATCGGCATCTTCGTCAGAGCGGCCCTCGGCCACGGGGCTGACCTCTTCGAGTTCGAAGGCCGCCTCTTCCATCACTTCGCGTGAGGCATAGATGGGAGTTCCGTAGCGGATCGCGATGGCGATCGCATCTGAAGTCCGGGCGTCGAGACTGACTGTGCGTTCGCCGTCGGTGAAGGTGATCTCGGAGTAGAAGACCCCATCCTCGAACTTGTAGATCATCACCTCGGTCGGACGGATGCCGAAAGCATGGCCGAGGCTTACGAAAAGATCGTGGGTGAGCGGACGCATGAGTTTCATCCCTTCGAGAGCGAGCGCTATAGCCTGAGCCTCTGACGCTCCTATCACCACAGGAACCCTCAGAGGTCCGTTTTTCTGAGCGAGGATGAGCGCGTAGGCGGTTCCCTGAATTTTATTTACACTCAGACCGAGCACCCGCAGGGGAACGCGGGCTTCTCCGTCGGAAGGCTGTTTCTGGTGTGATGGATTTCCCATTTTATAAAGTTGATGCGTTTTTTAAATGACGTTGCGGCCTGTGATGACACCGCTGCCGTAGCATACGGAGGCATCGGGGGAATAGATGACTGCAAACTGCCCGGGTGCGATCCCCTGGACTTTCTCGTCGCTCTCCACCACATATTCTCCCTCGCCGTCGAGACGGATGAGACGTCCGGGCAGAAAATCGGGGGAATGACGGTTTTTAAACTTCACTTCCATTTCGGGCGCTCCGGCGGGGAAGGGTGATTCGGTGATCCAGTGCATCTCGTCGAGATGAAGCGTCCTTCCATACTGGAGTGCGGTGTCGTAGCCGCGTGAGACGTAGACCACGTTGTCGGCTATGTTTTTCTTTACCACGAACCATGGCCCTCCGCTTAGGCCGAGACCTTTGCGCTGGCCGATGGTGTGAAACCAGAAGCCGCGGTGTTCGCCAAGTTTTCGGCCGGTCTCGATCTCGACGATCGGTCCCGGGCGCTCGCCAAGGTGGCGGGCTATGAACTCGTTATAGTCTATCTTTCCGAGAAAGCAGATTCCCTGGCTGTCGCGGCGGAAAGCGTTGGGCAGTTTCTGCTCGACAGCTATGCGGCGCACCTCGGCCTTCGGAAGTTCGCCGACCGGAAACATAAGGTGTTCCAGTTGGGGATAGGTTATGCGGCAGAGGAAGTCGGTCTGGTCCTTGACTCGGTCGACGCCTGTCCCGAGCCACACCTTTCCGTCTCGTTCGAGAGTCGTGGCATAATGACCGGTGGCTGTAC
>CAMWGM010000045.1 GCA_947173755.1 uncultured Muribaculaceae bacterium | reverse complement strand
CGAGGCACGATATGACCATCAACACGTAGAGAGGCGAAAGCCACTGGTTAAGAAGTTTATCCACGTGTTCACCGGCAACTATTTCAGGATTCGCATTCACCATCTTGAAGCCAAACCATATTCCCCATACGATCGACATCAGAAGAGTCACTCCGAAAAGGATCAGAATACCTCCGATACCTTTGAGCAAAGGATGACGGCGCGCGCTGAAAACTCCTGCAAGAGCCATGTAGTATAGTGCCAGCAATTGAGCGATACCTATAACAAAAACCACCTTAGGGAAATTTTCGGGTAACTCGTTGGGCACGGTCATGGTCATAATTTCGCGGGAGTAATATCCGAAGGTAGGCCAGTCAAAAACCAGATGTGCGAAAAATGCTGTCCCATACCACCAGAAATTGGTGTAGACGGTGGCCATGACCGGAAAAAGCATAAGGAAAGTCCAGCGTTCGATAGGCTTTATCGGGAGCAAAGATGCTGTATTAACGGGTGAAAAGGCAAAAAGAAGTGGAATCGAGTAGATGAACCAGCCGGACACCATGGAGATAAGAAGCAAAGGCTTCATAAAATTCATCTTAAATGTCCATGCGGTCAGCAGATAACTGACCACCATCGCTATCCCGAAGACGATGGCGGCGATGCGGAGTTCGCGGCGGTAGAGAAGGCCGAATTTCATGACCCGTCGCCATGAAAAGCCGTCGGTATATATTGAAGTATCAGTCGTCATTTTTGGTAAGGAGTGTAATGATTTCGTCGGCTTTCGGAGAGAGAAGGGCCGAGTAGAGAAGTGAATAATCGGTTTCGGTGACAGGCTCCGATCCGGGAGGAAGCGGAGTGACCGAATGAAAGCGTCCCGCACGCTGTTCGAAGAACAAGGCTTCGCGGGGAGGAATATCGCTGACGGTGAATGCCAGACGCGATGCAACCTCATAAGTCGATACCGAAAGAAGCAACCGGCCTTTCGACATGACCATCACCCCATCGTAGAGTTCGTGGAGATCGGCTACAGTGTGTGTCGAGATAAGGACGGTCTGGTCGGGACCGACGCATCGTGCCATCATGCGGCGCAGAGATGCCTTCGAAGTAATATCGAGTCCGTTGGCCGGCTCGTCGAGCAGCAGAAGATCCACCCCGAGCGCGAGCGCGAAAGCGATCAGGGTCTTGTGGCGGTTTCCGAGCGACAGTGAGTCGAAACGCTCCGTGCCGGTCAGCCCGAATTCCTCAAGATTTGAGGAGAGTGTTTCGGCGGAGAAGTTAGGATAAAGGATTCCGAAGTCGCGTGCGAAAGTGACGATGTCGCGTGAGGGAATTGTCATGTCGTCACCGACAAAGAAGAGACGGTTGAGCACCGACGGCATTCTGCTTGCCGGATTTCCGGGATGGAGGTCAACAGTCCCTTCCTGAGGGATAAGTTTTCCGGCAATGAGTCTGAGCAGAGTGGTCTTGCCGGCTCCGTTCTCGCCGAGGAGCAGCACGATTCCTTCGGCTATCCGTCCGGTTATGTCGCTTACGGCAGGACGGTAGTCCTTTTTGTTATATCTGAATGTCAGTTTATCAATTGATACCATGACGGGTAATGTTTATGCAGGATTGACCGTAAAACCCTCCTTGCGGAGAAGGGAGATAAGACCGTTGACTCCGGGGAGATGTCCCGCGCCGACCACGATCAGCAGACTGGCTGTCGGGAGAAAAGTGGCGAGCATCTTGACCCATTCGGCGTTGCGGGCGGCGATCAGCCTGTCCTGCTGACGGGTGTTGAACCCGGCTCCGGGCTCCTCCATCAGCGCGAGCATGCCGTCGAGATCACCATCGAGATAGAGAGCGGCTAGACGACGGGCCATCTGCAGCGACTCGTTATGATTGGCCACTGCGTCGAGCAGTTCGGACACCTGTTCACTGATAGGTGAGCCATAGATGAGTGATGCCTGCTGGGAGACGGTCTCAAGCCCTTTCACCTCCTTTCCTGCCGTCAGCGCCTGCTTCTGGATAAATGTGTCGAGTTGACGCGACACATCGAAGTCCGGGAAAGCCTTCATTGTCTGGGCCGTGGCAAGGAGGATAGAGACTTGCACCGGTTTCATCCACGCGAAAAGATCGAGAGTGGCCGATTCACCAAGATATTCCTTCATGACACTCTCCACCGAGTCACGTTGTGCCGGGGTTAGAAGTGACGTGAGAGTCGAGTCGGCGGGAGCGACGGCCATGGAGGCCAGCGAGGAAATTACATCCGGATTCTGAAGTGAGTTCATATCAAGTTCACCGACAATCACCTCGGCATTGGCAAATGCCTCCTTATATCCGGAGAGAGAGTCGAGCACCTCGACCGGAGCAAGATGGTGTGTGCCTAAGAGGTAAGAAATGTTTTGACCGTCGGGCGTTTCGATGCGCCATAGCAGTTGCGCCCCGACCTGAGAAGTAGCGCCCAGAAGAAGAGTGATGAGGAGTGACAGGATGCGTGTCATAAAAGTGGATATTTAATCAGGTGTGGAGGTGTTGTAGTCATCTAATACACTGCAAAGGTAAATACTTTTTTCTTAACTGCAAAGATAAACCGAAAAAAAATCGTAAATTTGCAGTGAAAGTTGTCCTGAACAGTGCTCTTCTGCAAAAGAAGAGGGTATGTGCGACTGAAATTCGTCACGACCGCCGGTTGAGAAACCGCAGTTTCATAAGGACAAACCGCAACAAATTCACCAACGAAGCCCATGCAAAAGATTCGCCGCGCAACGCTCTCCGTTGCATTTCTCTTAGTTTTCGCACTGACCTCGTTCGGTCAGATCCTCAATCCGGTAAAATGGTCGGCCGACATGCGCATGACCTCCGACACCGAGGGCGTGATAGAGTATAAAGCCTCCATTTCGCCCGGATGGCATGTCTATAGCCCGGATGTCGATCCAGGAGCGGGACCTCAGCCCCTCGAAATCACCTTTCCGAAAATCGAAGGTGCCACTCTGACCGGCAAACCGGTGCCCTCCGCCAAGCCTCACACTGAGATGGACGAGATGTTCGGTTGCGAACTATCATGGTGGACCGGCACGGTGACTCTCACACAGAAATTCAAGGCCACGGCTGAAAATGTCGCTATCGACACCGAGGTGACTTACGGTGCCTGTAACGATCAGAACTGTATTCCGCCGTCGCATGCCGAATTTTCCCTGACAGCCAAAGCCAAACTTCCTGCCGCCAAGACTGTGGCAGATCTTCCTGAAAAAATAACCGAGCAGCAGACCGCGCAGCCCGAAGAGCAGGAAGCTGCCGCCGATACAGTCACGACACTTCCTGCCGCCGCATCGTCCGACTCGGTGGTAACTGCCCCGTCGGCCGCCGCTGATCTCTGGGCACCGGTCGACTTTGCCGACTCTTCGGCGTCAGCCACATCAGGACAGGGATCACTGATCTACATCTTCCTCACCTGCTTCCTCGGAGGTCTCGTGGCGCTCTTCACTCCCTGCGTATGGCCTATGATCCCGATGACCGTCAGTTTCTTCCTCAAGAAAGGGAAGGACCGCCGCAAGTCGATCATGGACGCCTGCATATATGGAGTGTCGATCATAGTCATCTATGTGGCTCTGGGACTTCTGATCACAGGCATATTCGGAGCAAGTTCGCTCAACGCCCTATCGACCTCGGCGGTCTGCAACCTGATTTTCTTCGCACTTCTGGTAGTGTTTGCAGTGTCATTCTTCGGTGCGTTTGAGATCACTCTCCCCGCATCGTGGAGCAACCGCATGGACGCCACAGCCGAGCGCACCACAGGTCTCCTCTCGATCTTCTTCATGGCCTTTACGCTGACCCTCGTGTCGTTCTCCTGCACGGGACCGATCATCGGCACCCTTCTTGTCGAGGCGGCATCAATGGGCAATCTCTGGGGCCCCGCTATCGGAATGCTCGGTTTCTCGACCGCGCTCGCCCTCCCCTTCATGCTCTTCGCCATGTTCCCCACGATGCTTCAAGCCGCTCCCCGCTCGGGAGGATGGATGAACACGCTCAAGGTGGTACTCGGCTTCATTGAACTCGCTCTTTCGCTGAAGTTTCTCTCGGTGGCCGACCTGGCATACGGCTGGCACATTCTCGACCGCGAGGCATTCCTCGCTCTATGGATCGTGATCTTCCTCCTGCTCGGCCTCTACCTGCTTGGCCAGTTCAATTTCAGCCATTACGGTAAAGCCGATTCGTCGGTAGGTGTGGGCCGTTTCTTCCTGGCCCTGACATCACTGGCGTTCACCATCTATCTGGTTCCCGGCCTCTGGGGCGCACCTCTCAAGGGAGTGAGCGCGTTCGTGCCGCCGCTGTTCACCCAGGACTTCAATCTCTATGGCTCAGCCTTCCACGAGTATGACGACTATGAAGAGGGTATGCGCATTGCCGCCGAGGAAGGCAAACCGGTGCTGATCGACTTCTCGGGCTACGGGTGCGTGAACTGCCGCAAGATGGAAGGCGCGGTGCTCGACCAACCCGACGTCAAGACAATGATTCAGGACAACTTCGTGGTGATCAAACTGATGGTCGACGAAAAGAAACCCCTTCCCTCTCCCATGAAGGTGGAAGAATATGGCCGCACCGTAACCTTGCGCACATATGGCGACAAGTGGAGCTATCTGCAGCGCTACAAGTTTCAGGCCAATGCCCAGCCCTACTATGTCGTGGTCGACAACAACGGCGGTTATCTGTCAGGCCCCTTCAGTTATGACGAGAATATCCCCGCATTCGTGGAATTCCTTCAGAAGGGTATCAAAAACTACAAGTGATCCACTCCCTCTCCTCAACCCATGTCGAAAACATCGCTCCGTAAAGCCACGGCAGCCTTCTCGGCCGACGAAATGCGTCAGTTGCTCTTTGACCTCTATGCCAAAAGCAAGGAGGCCAAGGAGTGGCTCGATTTCTATGCCGATCCGGATGTGGCCAAGAAACTCGAGGCATACAAAAAACCGATTCTCAAAGAGGTGGAGCGCTACTCCCACCATGCCCACCGTCCGCGTCTGGCCAAGATACGTCCTATCATAAAAAAGTTCCTGATATTCGATCCCGGCGATCCTGCCGTGGGCGAACTGATGGCGTTCACCATGCTCAATCTGATGCGCATCGGAGCCGAAGCGGTCTTTCCCGACACAACCCTCGAGCAGATCGACAAGTTTTTCGGCGAAACACTTACGTTTCTCCACACCCGCCGCCTGCTCGACGAATATGAGCCGCAGTTCATCCGCGCACTCGAAAAGATGAAAGACTTCCGCTACTACCCCAACCCCCTGCGTCTCCGCCTCGGCTCAACTCTCGCCCAATTCAAATCCGACAACCCCTGACCCCGACATTTCATTCATAGTAAAAGGAAGAATCAATTACAGACATACGCATAAAACAAAAAAGAGAGTACCCTTGAGGTGGGTATTCTCTTTTTTGTGGGGTGGGAAATGTCGGGGGCACCGACAGATCAATCCTTCTTTGTGTTGACGCGACGCTCTTTGATGCGGGCCTTCTTGCCGGTGAGGTTGCGAAGGTAGTAGAGTTTGGCGCGACGCACCTTACCGTAACGGTTGACGGTGATTGAGTCGATGAAGGGTGACTCGATTGGGAAGATACGCTCAACACCGACGTTGTCAGAGATCTTGCGAACGGTGAAACGACGCTTGTTGCCTTCGCCCGAGATGCGGATGACTACGCCGCGATACTGCTGGATACGCTCCTTGTTGCCTTCCTTGATGCGATAAGCCACGGTGATGGTGTCGCCGGGCTGGAAGTCAGGATGCTGCTTGCCGGTGGCGAAAGCCTCTTCGGCAACTTTAATCAAATCCATGGGTTGATAATGATTTATGAGATTTAACATTACTCGCAATATACGCGGGCTGCATGTCCCGCCAGAGATTACGAAATCGACTGCAAAGTTACAAAATTTTTCTCGCCCCGAGGGCGATTTAAGGTTTTTTAAGAATTATTGGAGACACCAATCTCTCAGAGACCAAACTCCTTACGGACAGCGTCGACAGCGTCGAGACGCTCCCAGCCGAAGAGTTCGACTTCGCGGGTGAAGGAGGGTTCATATTTCGAGTGGAACTCCTTGACAACCTTGACAGGCTGACGTCCGACATGGCCGTAAGAGGCGGTCTCGCGATAGATGGGCTGGCGCAGATTGAAACGTTTCTCGATGGCATAAGGGGTCATGGAGAAGCATGGCATCGCCTTGACCTTTGCGGCGATCTCGCTGTCGGTGAAAGGCACTTTGGCGGTGCCACGGGTATCGACGAAAAGGCTGACAGGCTCAGCTTCGCCGATGGCATAGGCTACCTGAACGAGCACTTCGCGCGCCACTCCGGCCGCAACGAGATTTTTGGCGATATGGCGGGCGGCATAGGCAGCCGAGCGGTCGACTTTCGAGGGATCTTTGCCGGAGAAGGCACCGCCTCCGTGAGCGCCGCGACCTCCGTAGGTATCGACGATGATCTTGCGGCCGGTAAGGCCGGTGTCGCCGTGAGGACCTCCGATGACGAACTTGCCGGTGGGGTTGACAAGCAGACGATAGTCGGCGGGGAGGAGCGAACGTACGTCTTCGGGGAGTTTCTCCATCACGCGGGGGATCAGGATGTCGCGTACGTCGGCCTCGATGACATCATGCATCTCGGCATCAGCCTTGGCGATATCTTCGGGCGATGAAGATGCGGGAGTGACAAACTCGTCATGCTGGGTGGATACGACGATGGTGTCTATGCGGAGCGGCCGTCCTGTCTCGGCGTCATATTCCACGGTGACCTGACTTTTCGAGTCGGGACGCAGATAGGTCATCACCTTTCCTTCCCGGCGGATGGCGGAAAGTTCGCGGAGCAGACGGTGGGAGAGATCGAGGGTGAGCGGCATATAGTCGGGGGTCTCGTCGCAGGCATAGCCGAACATCATGCCCTGATCGCCGGCACCCTGTGCTTCGGCTTCCTCGCGTTCGACACCGCGGTTGATGTCGGCACTCTGCTCGTGGAGGGCGGAGAAGACTCCGCAGGCCTCACCGTCGAACTTGAGTTCGCTACGGTTGTAGCCGATATTTTTGATGACGTCGCGGACGACATCCATCAGATCGACATAGGCGTTGCTCTTGACTTCGCCTGCCAGAACGACCTGACCCGTTGTCACGAGGGTCTCACATGCAACTTTCGACTGCGGATCGCGTGCGAGAAATTCATCAAGGACAGCATCGGAAATCTGGTCGGCCACCTTGTCGGGGTGTCCTTCGGAGACTGACTCGGAGGTAAAGAAATATGTTTTCATCTTGCAATACAGGTTTCAGAAACGATATAAAAAAATTTGAAGCAAGACAACCTGACAGGATGCTTGCTTCAAAAAAATTGTCGTTTCAGGATGCGGAGTCACACCGAAGGGGCATGACCCACAAGGGGCGTTTTAGCATTTTTTTGAAGTGGTCGCAAGCAGTCAAATTTGTCCACTTTTCTTAAAGAACGTGCAAAGGTAAGCATTTTCCCGGAGATACGCAAATAAATTTTACGTGTCGCGCGTATCGCGCGGAGAGGAGTTTATCTACGCACTTATTTAGCCGGTTCTTCGGGATCCCATGTGAGGGTGCGTGTGTAGATGAACGAGGGGGAGATGAGACGCGCAGCCTCGGTGGGTGAGACCTTGCGCTCCCATGCGACACGACCTGCGGTTGAAGCACCGGGGCCTGAGCAGTCATATTCGCCATAGCGGGCTGTCTTTTCGTTGTCAGGATTGCCCCAGTTTTCCCATCCTGCGGGAAGAATGGATGAAGGGAGGCTGCACTCTATAAAATAGGTTGAGGCATATGGACGCCAGGGACGGCCGAGATAGAGACGGGTCACGTCGGGAGCCGATGTGACATCGCAGCGATAGAAGACATAGCCGACCGGAGTCTCCTTAGCAGTGGAGGCGGCGGTGATATAGGAATCTGCCTTGGCGTGAATGCGGCAATTTTCGAAAAGGGCTGTGGCCGAACCGAAAATGAAGTCGGTGGTACCCTCGACGTAGCAGTCTTTGAAATAGAGACGGCCATTGCGGCCTCCGGTGTAGAGGGTGTCCTGATTGCCGAGGAAACGACAGTTGAAGAAACGGATGCGATCGCCGATGGTGTGGCAAGCGACGGCGGGGCCTACCCTACCGGCGGTGTTTTCGAAGGTAATGTTGCGGAATGTGATGTTGTTGCCCTCGATCTTGACAGTATAGGATCCCGAAGTACCCATATTGTTGAGACCTGAGTAGTCGCCATAGGAGATGATGACGCTGTCGGGGTTCTCACCTTCGACCGTGACATTATTGACAGTGGCGTTGATGAGGATTTTTTCGCGGTAGACACCGTTTTTCACAAAGATCGTTACGGGGTCGTCAAAGTCACCTCTGATCTTGCGGATCGCTTCGGTGAGTGTTGAATAGTCGCCCGATCCATCAGGGCTGACGACGATGCGACCTTGTTCGTCTTTAGCGGAGATAGTGGAGAAACAGAGGACGCAGAGAATGATTGAGAGAATTTGTCTTTTCATATTTCATAATTCATGATTCTTTGCAAAGGTAGTCAATCGGACGCGCTTTTCAAAATGCGCGGTGGATGTTTGAGGGAGAGGATGAAAAAAGCCGCCCTCTTGTGGAGAAGAGGGCGGCTGTATAGTCAGTTTCTATTCAGGAACGGTTCAAAGAGTGGTGCTACCTGTGACTTCGGTGAGGTCGAAGGGCTCGACATCGATGATATCTGAATCATCGTCGGTCGCGTCGGAACCGAATTCAAAGTCGTCTTTGCTGCTGACGACGATGCGCTCGTACTCGCGCAGACCGGTACCGGCGGGGATGAGATGACCGCAGATAACGTTCTCCTTCATGCCCTGCAGATAGTCGGTCTTGCCGTTGATGGCTGCCTCGTTGAGCACCTTGGTGGTCTCCTGGAAAGAAGCGGCCGACATGAACGACGAGGTCTGGAGTGCGGCACGGGTGATGCCCTGCAGGATCTGCTCGGAGGTTGCGGGCTGGGCGTCGCGCACCTGGACGAGACGCATGTCGCGGCGCTTGAGCATCGAGTTCTCGTCGCGGAGTTTGCGTGCGGTGATGATCATACCGGCCTTGACATTCTCGGAGTCGCCTGCATCGGTGACATATTTCTTGCCCCAGATGCGGTCGTTCTCCTCCATGAAGTCGCGCTTGTCGACAACCTGCTGCTCGAGGAAGTTGGTGTCGCCCGGATCGAGGATATTGACCTTGCGCATCATCTGGCGGACGATGACCTCGAAGTGCTTGTCGTTGATCTTCACACCCTGCATG
>CAMWGM010000044.1 GCA_947173755.1 uncultured Muribaculaceae bacterium | reverse complement strand
GTGTAGGATGTGGCTGTCGGCCGAAACGGCGCACGATTTTATAAGTGCCTTCCACCGGGAACGGAAGCCTGCCCTTGTTGGACGCGAAACTGCCTGTTAGAGCCGAAATGGAGGCCTGAGAGTTGGAGGCGATATTTGTCGGGGATGCTCCGGGCTTTTCGGGAGCAGAAGGTTTGGAAGTGTTGTTGGCCGGCTTTGGCTGCGATGCGGTCCGCTTCTCCTCCTCGCGTTGCTGACGGGCCATCCGATCCTGCTCGGCCTGGATGAGACGACCGAGTTCATTGTCGAGAGCGGCTGCCTGACGGCGGTGGAGATCAAGATTCTTGCGGAGTTGGGCCTCGTTTTTGCGAAGATCCTTGACCATCTTCTCCGACTCGGCCTGCTGCGAGGCGAGTGTGCGCTGACTTGCCTCGGCCTTGCGGTAGGCCACATCCTGCTCATGACGGAGCGACGTCAGGCGCGACCGCCGGAGAGCAATTTCGTCTATGGCGGCAGTGATGGCGTCAGCCTTGGCCTGACGCCATGCCGCAAACTGACGGACGTAACGGATGCGACGGTAAGCGTCGGTGAACGACGACGACGAGAATATGAATGCCAGCGCAGAAGTGCGCTCGCCATAAGGTTGCAGGCGGCGCATGGCGTCGATATAAGCGCGACGCATATCGTCGAGATGCTCCTCATAGCGGTGGATCGAATCGGCGGTGAGATTAATCTCCGAACCGATCGATGCCAGGCGTGTCCTCAGTGAGTCGACCACGATCTGCGAGTTTGTGATATCGGCGTTGAGCGAATTGAGGCGGTTGAGCTGACGGTTGAGTTCGCGTCCCGTGCGATCGAGTTGCCCGGCGGTCTCCGAGATTTTCTGCTCGGCGGCCGACTTCTTTCGGCGTATCTCGTCAATCGACCGAGTCTCGCCCTGACTCTTAGGAGGAGTCTTGACAGTATTGGTCTTCTGCTGCCGGGACTGTGTCTGCTTTTTGCGCTGACGCGTCTGTGCATCGGCATCTAAGGCCGAGGCACCGGCCAGAGCCAGCGTCGCGAGCATCGTCAGTATCACTTTTATGAGAATATGCCTCATCAGCAGCGTCGTTTTTTAAAGTTTAAAGTGCTTTTAGAAGAGCCCTGAGGGGCACCCGTTTATAATCCTCGGGGATCGTCAGAGGGCGCGGAGTGACCGGATTGTCAAATTTCGCCCTGCCTACATTGAGCCGCAGTCCGGCCTCAACGGTCGTCCCTTTCAGGTTTGTGTCAAACGATATTTCGGAGGGCAATTGCAACGAAACCGATCCCCGGGGCTTCGAGTAGTCCGAGTACCCGACGACACACTCGGGACCGCCGTTTTTCGCCGCATAGATCCTCAGCAGTTCCGCACCCTGCGGCGGGAAGAGGAGACCGATGCCGAACGAGCGGCCGGAAGTCATGAGGGCGACAGCCTTCCCTCCGTCAGCCTCCGGGCGCACAGTCACTTCGGCGCCCGCCAGTGAGAACGGCTCGGGATTGATCACTGAGCCTATCAGCAATGCCTGAAGATCGGCCACACTGACCGCGACACCGCCGAAGACCTGCGAGATGCTTTCGGCCATGTAGGTGCGTGAAGGTTTCACGATCGCCTTGAGTGAATCCCCTTCGATATGGGCGGCGGCAACCTCGAAACCGAGCAGGCGCACCGACAGGTCGACACTCCTGCCGTTGACCATGGTCAGTGTAGCCGACGCCGAGAAGGATTTCGGCCTGGAGACGGAGAGCGAAACCGGAATCTGCAGCGTCTGCCACTCCGATGTGCGGGCGCGCGATGCCGAGAGCAACCTCACAGCATCTGCCGGAAATCCGGGCAACGACAGCATAGGCACATCACCCTCCCCTCCGTGGGGGATCGGCGTGACCACCGCCTGACGCGACGACCGGCAGCCGCCCGTCAGGAGAAGCATTGTCACAGCCGTCATCCACCCTAATATTCGCAGCGGGAGTTTCATTCGTAGAAATAAGTTTTATGCTTCACCTTGCGCTGAAGCAGATCGTTGTCGGGATCCTTTTCGAGAGCCTCCTTCCAGTAGCGGAGCGCTCCGGCGGGGTCACCGTCCATGAAATATATGTCGCCGGCATGATGGAGCACCTCTTCGGAGAGCGATCCGGCCTCGGTGTCGAGTTCGATCACGCGGTCCATGATCTCGCGTGCCTTGTCGAAATCTTTCTTCTTGAAAAGCACCCATGCATAGGTGTCGAGCCATGTGGTGTTGTTCTCGTCGGTGGCCACAGCCTTCTCGATCATCTTCAGCGCACGGTCCAGATCGCCACCGGCCTCAGCGATATGATAGGCGGCGTTGTTGAGGGCGTTATAGTTGTCGGGATTGTAGAGGATCGATTTCTCATAGTAGACCGACGCACTGTCGGTCCTGCCGAGCGAATAGAGATTGTCGCCCATCGAGCAATAGATATCCGAGAGTTTGTCGGTGGCCGAGGGATCGGTCAGTTCCACCGTCTTTTCGAGCGATTTGAGCGCATCCTCGCGCCGTTCGGTGAGGGCATACATCATCGACTCCATCATTCTGAAGTCAGCATTGTCGGGGAAATAGTGGATTGCGTTGGCGAGAGCCTTCTCGAGCGGCTTGTAATTGTCAGTCTGGAAGTAAAGGCGGCAGAGCACGTCCCAGCCGTCGGCATTGTCGGGCTCCAGACCGAGCGACACCTCGAGTTGCTCAGTCGCGCCCTGATAGTCGTGGGTGGCGGCGAGGAAACGGCCATACATATTGTGGAGGTCAGCCTCGGCGGGATGGGTCACGACGAGCCCCTCGAAAAGATTGCGGATCTGCGGATGGAGAGTCGAGTCGGAATATGTGTTGCTGACATACTCGTGGAGTATGGTCATCTTGGCCGGCAACTCGAGATTCTCCATGCTGAGGGCACGCATCACCTCGTGGCCGTAACTGAGGGTGTCGCCCGTCTCCTTGTAGTAGTTGGCACGGGCATAGACGGCGTGGCCGCTCGTCGAATCGGTGGCGATGGCCTGATTGTAGAACTTGAGCGCCTCATCCTTGCGGTCGAACATCATGCAGAGGTCGGCGGTCGAGATGATATACTCGACATCGTTGGGATTTGACTCGCGCAGACGCTGCATCTCGCTGAAGATGGCCGTCGTGTCGTTGACACGGTAGTATAGTTGCAGTTTGTGGCTCGTAAGTTCCATGTCCGAACCGGCAATCGCCTCAATGGAATCATAGATCGCGATAGCCTTGGCAACCGAATCGGGAAGTGCCGTGCGTCCGAGAGCATCGGCATAGCGCGAAGTGACGGCATCGTTGGCAGGATCGGTCCGGTGGAGTATTCCCCACGTGAGGAGAGCGTCGTCGAGATGACCGAGCCGGGCCGAAAGCAGCGCATACTGGACACCCGAATAATAATCTGACGGATTGTGGTCGCGATATGCGCGGAGATAGCCCATACCCTTCTCGACCATCGAATCGTCGCCTTCGGAGATCTGGAGATAAGGCATGGCGAGTTCGAGCCCGATCTCATGGTCGGCGGGATTGAGTTCGTTGGCCCTTTTCAGGAGTTCGAAGCCTTCGGCGCGACGGTCTGAGCCGAGCCAGCGGAGCGCCTCGAGATAGATGTAGTCAGCCTTGGCCAGATCGGCCGAAGTTGGTTGCGAGGTCTTTCGGCCAGATCGGCCGAAGGCCCCGAGCGATGCAAGCGCCAGACAGACGGCCAGAATATAAGGGAGATGTTTCACTTTCGCTTGGAAAAAATTTGAGATTGAGGAGAAATGAACGGTCGGCTGTTTATTCGGTGCCTGTGTGACCGAAAGCGCCGTCGCCGCGTTTGGTGTGGTCGATCTCATCGACCACCTCCCACTCTACGCGGGTGTATTCCTTGATGACGAATTGCGCGATACGCTCGCCGTCGGTGATTGTGTAAGGCTCGTTGGAAAGGTTGATCATGATGATGCCTATCTCGCCGCGATAGTCGGCATCGACGGTGCCGGGAGTATTGACCAGCGACAGGCCGTGGCGCAGCGCGAGGCCCGAGCGGGGACGCACCTGACACTCATAGCCCTGCGGCAACTGCATGTAAAGTCCGGTGGGAATGAGCGCACGCTCGAGCGGACCGAGTGTGACGGGGGCTTCGAGCGATGCCCTGACATCCATTCCGGCCGCGCCGTGGGTCTCATAGGTCGGGAGCGGATTTTTCGACTTATTGATGATCTTAACCTTAAGATGATTCATGACTCGGGATATATTTGATGGGTTTGTGTTTGATCAGAGGAAGAGGCAGGCATCGCCGTAACTGAGAAAACGGTAATCGCCGTGCTCGAGCGCATAGTCGTAGAGACTGCGCCACGAGCGGTCGCCCAGAAATGCGGCGACGAGAAGAAGAAGTGTCGACCGGGGTTGATGGAAATTGGTCACCATACCCTTGACGATCTTGTATTCGTAGCCGGGGGCTATCATGAGCCGGGTCGACGCAACGAATGTCGGGAGTCCGTGCTCGTCCATGCGGGCGAGGAGCGCGTTCATCGCCTCGGCGACTGTCAGCCGTGGATGTTCGGGCGAATAGGGATACCATTGTGGAAGCACCGTGATGTCGGCTCCCGTGGCAGCCATACATCCGAGATGGTAGAGACTTTCGAGGGTTCGGACTGAAGTGGTGCCGACCGCAATCACGCGGCGGTCATCGCGACCGAGTTCCTCGATAAGGTCACGGCTCACGGCTATGAACTCGCTGTGCATCTCATGGTCGCCTATCGTGTCGGAATGCACCGGCTGGAATGTCCCGGCGCCTACATGGAGCGTGAGTTCTCGGCGGGGAATTCCACGCCTGTCAATCGCCTCGAGCACACGGTCGGTGAAGTGAAGTCCGGCGGTCGGAGCTGCCACAGAGCCTTCGATATGAGAGAAGACAGTCTGATAGTCAGCGGAATCGCTCGCCTCGGTCGGACGGTTGAGATATGGCGGTATGGGGATCTCCCCCACCGCTGCGATGATTTCAGAAAATGTGACGCGGGGATTGTCCCAACTGAGTTCCACCACCGAAGTATTCCCCTCTTTAGCCACGCGGGTGGCCGTAAGCACAAGACTTTCGCCCGATGCGACCGTGACCTCCATGTGAAGCGGTTCCTCTTTCCATCGCTTTGAATTTCCCACGAAACAGCGCCAACGGCATCGGCCGGTCTGAGCGAAACTGACGGCATAGTCGGCCGGATCGACAGGCTCGAGACAGAAAATCTCGATCAGCGCGCCCTCATGATTCTCTCCCTTGCGGAAGCGGAGACGGGCGTTGATGACACGCGTGTTGTTGTAGACGAGCATCGAGTCGGCAGGCAACAGATCGGGAAGATCGTAGAAATGACACGTGACAGGCTCCTCGCCGGGACGCGAGACGAGCAGCAGACAGCGGTCGCGTTCGGCCAGCGGATGCGATGCGATCCGTCCGTCGGGCAACGGATAGTCGAATTCCTCTATTTTAATATCTTTTATCGCCATCAGTGAGTCGAGATGTGGCGCAGACGGTCGATTGCATCGATCGGATCAGCCGCACGGAACACGTAACTTCCTGCCACGAGCACATCTGCCCCGGCCTCGACGAGGGCGGGAGCCGTGTTGAGGTCTACCCCGCCGTCAACTTCGATCACGGCGTGCGAACCGGTGGAGACAATGAGTTGCTTGAGACGGGCCACTTTGCTGACGGTGTTGGCAATGAATTTCTGCCCCCCGAAACCGGGATTGACACTCATCAGGAGCACCATGTCGACCTCGGTGATGATATCCTCGAGCAGACCGACAGGTGTGGCGGGATTGAGGGTCACGCCCGCTTTCATTCCGGTAGCCTTTATGGCATGGATGTCGCGGTCGAGATGGGTGGAGGCCTCATAGTGGACATTCATTATCTCAGCGCCGCAGTCTCTCACCTGCGACACGAAGCGGCCGGGATCGGTCACCATCATGTGGACATCCAGCGGTTTGCGCGCGATGGTCTTGATGGAAGATATGATAGGGAAACCGATCGTGATGTTAGGCACGAAAAGTCCGTCCATCACATCGATATGAATCAGTGAGGCTTCGCTGCGGTTGACAGTCTCGACAGCCTCGCCCAGTCGCGCGAAATCGGCGGCGAGCAACGATGGGGCTACCTGTATCATGATTTGACAGAAGAGTTTTTACGGGGTTTGAATGCATTCCAGAAGATGATGCCGACACACACCACGCCGAGCGCGATGCCGGCATAGGTGAGATAACCGTTATATTTCTCGACGGCGGCGAAGAGTTGGTCGCGGGGCACCATCTTGCCGAGCCAGTAGCCGAGAGCACCCAGAATTATGTTCCACACCATAGCTCCGAGTCCGGTGAAAAGGATAAACTTCCCGACATTCATGCGGGCAAGACCCGCGGGTATGGAAATGAGCTGACGCACGGCGGGGATAAGACGGCCCACAAAGGTTGAGATCGCTCCGTGACGATCGAAATAGGCCTCGGCATGCTCGACCTTGGCCTGATCGATCAGGCAGGCATGTCCCAGCCTGGAATTAGCGAACTTGTAGACGATCGGTCTGCCGATCCATGCCGAAAGATAATAGTTTATCAGTGCGCCGATGATCGCACCTATGGTTGCGAGAACAACCACCCATACAACCGAAACCTCCGACGTCGTGCATGCCAGATAGGCTGCCGGGGGAACGATCACTTCCGACGGAAACGGAATGAACGAACTTTCGATGATCATGAAACCGAGCACGAGCAGATAGACTGTCGTCGCATCAGCCGAAAGAAACTGCTGTATAATTGCGGCCGGATCGAAAATGGCCAGTAATGTCATAAACGAGAGCATGTGGATCGGGATGGAAATTTGTTATGCTTCAGTCTGCAAAATTAATAAAATTCTGCGGGTCTGCCAAAAGAGGGTCGCTCCCGCATCTTAAATATACTTAATGAAGTTGCTGAAACCTCAATGTCTGCCGGACAAGAGATCATTATCGCACCATTTTCATATTCATCGGGAGTTAACTTTGCAGAAAAAACCGGATTATGAAAAACAAGAATACAAAAACTCAAATGATTATCTCGGCAGCAGCCGCCTCACGCCTCTTTCTCAAAATAGCCTCGATGGAAATGGATACCGTCGAAAAATGTCACTTGATGACGGTTGTTTCCGGAGTCATCGGAGGTCATGCCGATATCGCTCAAGCCAACTTTTTCGGGGCGGAGGATATCCGTCTTGATCTCGCTAAGGCCATTATCCGCTCGGCCAGGGCACGGGCTGCCGCCGCACGCCGTCGCCACGCCGCCTCAGAACGTCCGACCGAATCGATCCAAGAGACAGAGCAGGCCGCGACGGTCACCCTCCCTGCTGAGGAAACATCGGCCGACGAAACGGCGCAGCCGGTCGACAGCATCCCTGCAGAGGCACAGGCTTCCGGCAATGGCAAGCGAAAAAGAAGAAACCGCCGCCGTCGCCGCAACCGTCAGAGATCACTTGACGGTCAGGGATAAAATCAGTAATGCTATTCCGGCAATGATGGCGAAGCGGCAATAGTTTCTGCGCAACGTCATCGCGTGTTTTTTCTCAGGAAATTTCTCAAGTTCCTTTTTGGAAGAAACTGCTTTGAAGGCCTGCCACGACAATGCCAGCCAGCCTGCAACAATCAGGACAATTCCTGTCCATAATAAGATGGATGCCATATCTGTTTAAGTCATGATGCACAATACATCAAATCTGAACATTATTTAAGTGTGTGCTATATTACGCCGGCCTGATGGAAGAAGGCGCGGTAGGCCTCGGCCTTTTTGACAGGCGACAAAGGATAGGCCCGCGATGTCGAGGGAAGGCGGGTGATGTGGAGCGGACGGCCGTAGTGACTGTCGCGGACATCGACAATTTCGCCTATCCGAGGCACGTCGCTTCCGGTCAGACCGGCTATGACCTGAGCGGCTTTCTCGCCCGTCGTGCCGATGAACCGGCACCGGGGCATGCGGTCGAGCAACGCGCCGAGATCGACAGGCTCGACAATCTCGAGAAATTTGTCGGATGCGTTGTCGCGCAGGCGGCGGATAGCGGCTCCGGTGTCGTGGAGGGCGATCCCTTTTTCCGTGAGGAAAGTGCGGATTTCGTCTTCACGGTATCCCTTTGAATCGGACTGATAGAAACGCAGCGGATCGTCGTAGAAGATGATACCCATGACGCGCCAGAAGTCGTTGGTCCGGTTAGGGTAATAGAAATTCATCGCCCAGCGGTGAGGCTGGGGAGGAAATGTCCCCATGAGGAGCACCTTGGCGTCAGGAGGACAGAAAGGCGGGAAGGGGTGCCTTTCGAGGGGTGGTAGTTGAGGAGAGGTCATTACAGTTTATCATATAAAAAGCGACGGCCGCTTTTCCCCGCTGGCGGGGAGTGGCGACCGTCGGAATGTCTGTTGGGTTGTGTAGTTGATCAGCGGATTATTCCTTGACACGCTCTACGTAGGAACCGTCGCGGGTGTCGATCTTCACCTTATCGCCGATGTTGCAGAAGAGGGGCACGCGGACTTCGGCACCGGTCTCGACTGTAGCGGGCTTGAGGGTGTTGGTGGCGGTATCACCCTTGATGCCGGGCTCGGTGTAGGTGATTTCGAGCACGACGGTGATGGGCATTTCGCAGGTGAGCACAGTCTCGGTGGCCGATTCCACCATAGCCTCGCAGATGTCGCCTTCCTTGAGGAACTGCACGCCTTCGATGCTCTCGCCGGGGAGGATGATCTCTTCCCAGGTTTCGGTGTGGAGGAAGTGATAGCCCATGTCGTCCTTATAGGAGAACTGGTAGGGGCGACGCTCGATGCGCACTTCGTTGACCTTTACGCCGGAGTTCCAGGTCTTGTCGAGGATACGGCCGGTCTTGACGTTCTTGAGTTTGGTGCGCACGAAAGCGGGGCCTTTGCCGGGCTTAACGTGGAGGAATTCTACGATGAAGAAGTAGTTGCCGTCGATGTCGAGGCACATACCGTTCTTAAAATCTGCTGTAGTTGCCATGTGTTTGTATGGGAGTTGTAAAATTTTCGATTAAAAGTATATCTAAAAGAGACGTGAAAGCGAATCAGCAGCATCTCACGCAGCCTCCGCGATCACTCGCAGCCTCCGCAACCGCCGTCGCAGCCGCATGAGCCTCCGTTGGAGCCGCAGCTGCCTCCGCAGCCGCCGCATGTCGGGTGGAGTTCTTCGGGACGTGCGTCGCGCACTTCGGCCACCTTGCCTTTGAAGAGAAGGTCCTTGCCCACGAGCGGATGGTTGAAATCCATCTTGACATGGGTGGGTGTGACTTCGAGAACACGGCCGGTTATCTGATAGCCGTCGCCGGTGAGCATGGGCACCTTGGCGCCTACCTTGATGCGT
>CAMWGM010000043.1 GCA_947173755.1 uncultured Muribaculaceae bacterium | reverse complement strand
ATGTGGAAAGCCTGAGCAGTTATGCCCGTCAATTCATGGGCAAGATGCCAAAACCGGAATGTTTCGCTATACTCGGCCTCCCGCCCGCCATTGCCATCGAGCAGAAAGTCAATACACGCAACCCGCGAAGCACCGTGGGGACTTCGACGGAAATATATGATTACCTGCGACTCCTCTTCGGACGAGTCGGACGCACCTATTCGCCGGTCTCGGGTGTTGAAGTCAAGAAACATTCTATAGAAGATGTGATTGCCGCTGCCGCTTCGCACCGTGGCGGTACTCGCATGGCAGTACTCTCTCCCATTGTATTGCCGGAAGGCCGTTCGCTCGATGCCCAACTCGATGTACTACTGAAAGCCGGATATTCCCGCGTCATGGATGCCGACGGTAATTTCGTAGACATCGAAGAGGCGATAGAACTGGCCCGTGAGGGTCGGCTTGGAGCAGTAGGTCTCCGGCTTGTGGTCGACCGTCTGGCCGTGGCTCACTCCGGTGACGAACTCTCAAGACTTGCCGACTCGGTGGAGACAGCTTTCTTCGAAGGACGTGACAGGATGGCGCTGATGTTCTGGAACGAGAATGGAGAAACCGAGACTGTGGAATTCTCGAAGGCGTTCGAGGCTGACGGAATGACATTCGAGGTGCCGAGCGACATGATGTTCAACTTCAACAATCCGGTCGGAGCCTGCCCCGAATGCGGAGGTTTCGGGAAAGTGCTCGGCATAGACGAGGCGCTTGTGATCCCTAACCCGGCACTGTCGATCTATGACGACGCTGTGGCCTGCTGGCGTGGCGAGAAGATGAGCGAGTGGAAGTCGGCATTCATCCATGATGCCACCCAGCTTGATTTTCCTATCCACAAGCCTTATTTCGACCTTACGGACGAGGAAAAATCGATCCTCTGGCACGGTCCCTCGCAGGAGAAACTGAAGGGACTGAAACTGATGTTTGATGATTTCCCCTCGATCGACCGCTTTTTCAGGATGGTCGATGAAAACCAATATAAAATACAATACCGGGTGATGAAAGCCCGCTATCAGGGCAAAACCATCTGTCCGGTCTGTCACGGGTCGCGACTGAAACCGGGAGCCTCCTATGTGAAGGTAGGGGGCATGACTATAGGCGAACTTGTCAGGATGCCTGTGCGCGACCTGTCGGTATTTTTCCGCGATCTCTCGCTCGAAGGAGCGGATGCCCGGGTGGCGCAACGACTTCTGACCGAGATCAGAAACCGGTTGGGCTATCTGGTGGAAGTCGGTCTCGACTATCTTACGCTCGACCGTTTGAGCAACTCTCTTTCGGGTGGCGAGAGTCAGCGCATCAATCTCGCCACATCGCTTGGCAGCAGCCTTGTAGGGTCGCTCTACATCCTCGATGAACCTTCGATCGGTCTGCATCAGCGTGACACCGACCGTCTTATCGCGGTCCTGAAAAAACTGCGTGATCTCGGTAACACGGTTGTGGTTGTCGAGCACGATGAAGACATAATGCGTCAGTCTGACTGGCTTATCGACGTCGGTCCCGATGCCGGCCGCCTTGGCGGCGAGATCATCTTCAGCGGCGAGCCTGCCCGACTCGAAGAAATGGCAGGCACACCGGGGGCTCAGCGCAGTTACACAGCCGGCTATCTGACGGGCCGTCTCGAAATTCCAGTCCCGAAGTCGCGCAGAAAATGGCGTGACTATATCGAAGTTGTCGGTGCCCGCGAGCATAACCTCACAAACATCGACGCAAAATTCCCGTTGGGAGTAATGACAGTGGTCACAGGCGTATCGGGTTCCGGCAAATCAACTCTCGTGCGCGACATCCTTTACCGAGCGCTCAACCGAAAGTTAGGCAATCCGGGAGATGCACCCGCTGCTTTCCGCAGTCTCCGGGGGGATCTGGGCCGGCTGAAGAATGTAGAGTTTGTCGATCAGAATCCTATCGGGAAATCCACACGATCGAATCCCGCCACCTATCTTAAGGCATTCGAGGAGATACGCAAACTTTACGCATCCACACAGACTGCCAAGCAATTGGGCCTGACAGCCGGCGACTTTTCGTTTAACTCCGAAGGTGGTCGGTGCGAGGTGTGTAAAGGTGAAGGTTTCATAACGATCGAGATGCAGTTTATGGCCGACATCACTATCCCGTGTGACGAATGTGGCGGAAAACGATATCAGAAAGAGGTGCTCGAAGTGCTTTATCGTGGCAAGAGCATCTATGACATCCTTGAAATGACCGTCGATCAGGCAATCTCTTTCTTCTCGGAAGAAGCGGGACCGCAGGAGAAGCGGATCGTGAAACGTCTGAAGCCGCTGGCTGACGTGGGCCTCGGATATATTAAGGTGGGACAGAACAGTTCGTCGCTTTCCGGTGGAGAGAACCAGAGAGTGAAACTCGCATCCTTCTTCGCCGACGAAGCGAAAGAGCCGACCATGTATATTTTCGACGAACCTACCACAGGTCTCCATTTCAACGACATTGCAACTCTGATGAAATCGTTTGACAGACTCATCTCGATGGGTCACACTGTGCTTATCATCGAGCACAACATGGACGTCATCAAGTGTGCCGACCATATCATCGATATCGGTCCCGAGGGTGGCGATGGGGGCGGTATGATCGTTGCGGAAGGCACGCCGGAACAAATTGCGGCCTGTCCGGATAGTTATACCGGTAAATTCCTTAAAGACAAACTATAAAAAAAGAGAATAGAAAATGGCAAAAATTGGCGATCGGGTCCGCTTTCTCCACTCGGTTGGAGGCGGTATCATAAAAAGAATTGAAGGTAATGTGGCATATGTCGACGACGACGGGTTTGAAATCCCCACGCTCCTGAAAGAGTGTGTGGTTGTCGCTCCCGCCGCTGAGACCGTCGAACGCATCGCCGCTACTCCGGAAAAGGCTGTCGCAGTGGGTAATGATGCTTCGCAGACAACAGTTGAAATGGCTCCTGCCGAGGAAACTCCCGGGGGAGATTCGCTCAACATCGTGCTCGCCTGGGAACCTCAGAATCCAAAAAATCTTTCGCAGACTGAGTTTGACACTTATCTCGTCAATGATTCAAACTATTATCTCTATTTCACCTATTCGACACGCCCCAACGAGACAAATCTCTGGAACATCCGCTATGCCGGGATTGTAGAACCGGGCATACAGGTTTTTCTCGAATCGATAAAAGGCACGGATCTTCCTGAAATGGACCGAGTTAACGTACAGTTAATTGCGTTCAAGAAGGACCGGCCTTACATGATGAAGAATCCCGTGGCAATTGATCTTCCGCTTGATACTTCCAAATTCTTCAAACTGCATTGTTTCCGTCCCAACATCTATTTCGATACCGAAGTGATCGCGATTGATCTCGTCAAGGATGATCGTCCGCACGTCCGCGCCATCATCGACTCATCACACATCGAGGAAGAAATCCGGCGTAAGAAAGCGATCGACAAGCCGAAACGCAAGCCTGTCGAAAAACGTTCGCTCCCGTCGCAGGCCACTGTGAGACGCAAGGGTGAGGTGATCGAAGTCGACCTTCATATTCAGGAACTCGTCGACTCGACGGCAGGGCTATCCAACGCCGATATGCTCAACATGCAGATTGACCGTTTCAGGAAAGTCATGGAGGAAAACCTGAAGAACAAGGGTCAGAAGATTGTCTTTATCCATGGCAAAGGTGAAGGTGTGCTCCGGCAGGCGTTGATGAAGGAATTGAATCATCGTTACAAGGGTCACCAGGTGCAGGACGCATCGTTTCGTGAATACGGATTCGGTGCTACGCAGGTTACCATCTAAACACTGTCGAAGAATATGATTATCTGCTTTTCAGGCACAGGCAACTCTCTTCAGGTTGCCGAGACACTCGCTCCTTTGATCGATGACAATGTGACTTTGCTCCCGGATCTCGGAGAGATCACCGACAATCGTGTCGTGTGGGTCTGCCCTATCTACTCGTGGGGAATTCCTCCTGTGGTTCTCGACACGATAAAGGCACTTCCCGATCAGACAGGAAGGGAGCATCATCTCGTTGCCACTTGCGGCGACGACTGCGGACTGGCTGACCGGATGTTCCGCGATGCTATTGCTGAGCGTGGAGCTCAGTCAGGTGTCATCGCGACGGTCATAATGCCTAACAATTATGTCGCGTTGCCCGGATTTGACGTTGACAGCCACGAGACAGCCCGACGCAAACTTGACGCAACGCCTGAGCGTGTTGCTTCGATCGCACGGATGATCCTCAACGATGACTCTCTGACCGATGTTACCCACGGCTCGATGGCATGGATCAAAACGAGGATCATATATCCCTGGTTCGTTCGTAACGAGATGTCTCCTAAGCGATTTCATTCCACAGATGCTTGCATCGGGTGTGGAATTTGCTCGCTTACCTGCCCGCTCGGAAACATAGATATGGTGAACGGATCTTCTCATCAGGTTCCCTGCTGGGGTGATAATTGCGCCGCATGCTTCCGATGCTACCACATCTGTCCTCACCATGCCATCGGTTATGGTAAATCGACAAAATCGAAGAAACAATACGTCAACCCGACCCTGATGGAGAATCTTAAAAAGTTAAATAAAATTAAATAATTTGTGAATTTCCATCAGAAAATGTAACTTTGCGTTCCTTACCAAATACTACGGGGCTGACTGGCTTTGACAGCGTGTAGAAGCGGTGAGCAAGCATGCAGAGCAATGATGGCTACGCTCTTTAATCTGGGACATCAAAAATTCAAATGGCGAAAACAACTACGCTCTCGCTGCCTGATTGAAGTACAGTAGATCAGCTTTATCGCTGCAACAGTTGCGGCGACGAGACATCACCCGATTGTCCTTTTTCCGAGACGGATCGACAAGGTGGTGCAGATAAATCGGAAATATGGCGACGAAAGCCTCGCGACTCGCCGAGATTTTAGAGGATAAGGTGACAATTGGCCGTCTCTTGCCTGTTGTCATTCGAAAACCAACATGAGAATAAGCATGTAGAAACCTCATTGGTTCCACGTTTGGACGAGGGTTCAAACCCCTCCAGCTCCACTATGTACTACCGAACTTCTTCGGAATAAAGAAGACAAACCGCAGACTATCAATTAGTTCTGCGGTTTTCTTATGACCGATTTTGCTGATTGATGTATGACATTATATCGGTATTCCAAAAGATAGTCGAAAAAACGCTTTATGATGAACAAACACACGTTTTATTCATGCAGATATGTTTTTAAGAGAAAATATCTCATAATTTAGACTCTATGTAAAAATTTTATTATCTTTGCAGTGAAAAATTGGATAAGATATGTTAGTTAATTTCACATTTAAGAACTTTAGGTCATTCAGAGATGAAATGACACTGAGTATGGAGGCTGCTTCGATTCAGGAACTGTCAGATGCTGTTGTGAAATCTTGTGGAGAGGAACTACTCCCGGTTGCAGTCATGTATGGTGCCAATTCAAGTGGAAAAAGTAATGTGTTGAAAGCATTGAAGGCCATGCGTGATGTGCTTCTCAACTCAGTAAGGCTAAATCCCAAGGACAAACTTGACGCAGAGCCGTTTTCCCTTGATCTGACATCATCGTCTGAACCTACATCTTTTGAGATTCAGTTCACGCTGAACGGATCAAAATACCGTTATGGCTTTGATTATACTTCAGAGGTTATTATATCTGAATGGCTATATGAGAAAAGACCGGGAGAACGTGAATTTGAGTTGTTCCTCCGTAGTGGCAATGAATTTAAAATTTCCAAGACGCGGTTTTCAGAGGGAATAGGGAAGCAGGATGCAACCCCTGCAAACAGGCTGTTCGTGTCATTGGTTGCTCAACTTAATGGTAAAGCATCACAGTCCATCCTTGACTGGTTCTCAAACATTGAATACATGTCTGGCATGGACGGCAAAGGATATGCAGGAAAGACATTGCGGACAATCTTTTATCAAGATGCCGGAAATGAAGAAATCATGAATCTGCTTTATCAGACTCATCTTGGTTTCAATGGAATTACAGTGAGCATGAATATTGCAGACGAAGATTCTATCGATTCAAAGACGATCCATAATATCTGTGAAAACGACGGAAATGTTGTCGGTAAAAAAGAATTTCCAACCGATAAGATGGAATCCGAGGGTACAAAGAAGATGATCGAGATCGCCGGGCCGATTGTGGATGCAATAAGGCTCGGTCAGATTCTTATTGTAGACGAGCTTGATGCAAAACTGCACCCGTTCCTGACAAGAAAGATTATTTCCATGTTCATGGATAAGAATATCAATAAGAAGGGTGCTCAGTTGATTTTTGCGACTCATGACACAAATCTTCTCAATATCCAATATTTGCGCAGGGATCAAATCTGGTTTACCGAAAAGGACAAAACTGATTCGACAGAACTTTATTCATTGGTTGAATTCCGTGATGATGCCGGTAATAAAGTACGCAACGACCGAAATATTGAGAAAGACTATATCAACGGTCGGTATGGTGCAATTCCTTTTATGAGTTGAATATATGGGACAGCTTCCAAAATCAAAAATCGAACAACTCAAAAGGGAGAAGCGTGAGGCAAAAGCAGCAAAGAAGCGCAAGGTCGCCACACGCGACAAGATTGTGCGCTTCCTTGTGGTATGCGAGGGTGAGCGTACCGAACCAAATTACTTCAAAGGACTTGTGAAGGACAGATATTCCGAAGTCCGTTCAGAGGAGATAGTTGGAGAAGGTCGTTCTACATGTGCTTTGGTAAAGAAGACTGAAGAGATACGCCAGAGACTGGAGCACCAGCGACAGTTGAAGTTTGACCGCGTGTGGGTTGTTTTCGACAAAGATGATTTCAACGACTTCAACGAAGCGATTGCCCTTGCAGAGCGAAAAGGCTTCGGAGCGGCTTGGTCGAATGAGGCGTTTGAACTCTGGTATCTCCTGCATTTCGTTTATCTTGATGCTGCAATATCACGGGCTGACTACATCGCCAAACTTGAAGTTGAGATTAAGAGATTTGAAGGATATAAGGATTTTAAGTATCGAAAGAATGACGAAGGCATCTATTCGCTCTTACAAAATATAGGTAATGAAGAGTTGGCAAAGGAGCGAGCGCAAAAAATCCGGCGATTCTTTGAGCATACTCTTGATTACAAATCCCATAAGCCATGTACTACTGTTGATTTACTCGTAGAGGAATTGGAACATCCCGAAATTCTATTAACAGCGGTTAATTAACATATTTAACAGTTGATGTTGTTTTTATCAAAAATGAACCTACTGACTTGTAAGTCAGGTATATTTTTCGTATCTTTGCAATATAAAACAGGCCACTGAAGAGTCAGGGTCAGGAAGACAAATCTATATGAGATTATTTGTCACCAAATCGTTTCAAAGAATTTTTAGCGCAAGCTAACTATCTGATAACGGCATATTTGGAGTAAAAGGTTCAAGTCCCTCCAGCTCCACTATGTACTACCGAACTTCTTCGGACTAAAGAAGACAAACCTCGGACTATCAATTAGTTCTGTGGTTTTTTCGTGTTTACAAATTGCCTTCTCCTCGATCTTTATCGCACTAAGAGAATCGTAGGAGCTTCGTTAGATACCGGTTCCTTACGAAAAAACTCACTTGATAAATCATTTACATGGAGGATGCACTCTTACCATATACGGAATTGACTTCGGTCGACTTTAACAGTATTATCAAACGTGACGTGACTCCAATCACCGTTGATGATTTAAGTGACGGCAACATTGCAGAATTCATTCTGTTCCTCAAATATTATTATGATCTGCGCTCCGACTTATAATACTCCTGTATCGAACAGTTTGATACATTAACAGATACTTCCGGCTAACTGTCAAACCGCTTATTTCTTGCGGAAAAATTTTATTCGTTTTATTGTATGGCCGACGGCAAATGCAATCATAAGGAAACCAATTTTCCCGTGGACGCCCCCTAACGCACTATGTTCCTTTACACCAATCCAATGGATCGTCGTGGCAGCACCGGATATGAAAGTCAGAATGTAAAGCCACCAAAGTATTCGTGTTGGGACTTTAAGTTTACCGAATTTTGTGATCCACTTTTTCCATTGGAAATGGAGGAATATATGCCATATGATGAGACACATGAAAGAAAGTGCCGCAATTATATGGAAAATAACAGGAAATAGACCGCCGCTTGAGGTTGCTTCCAGTTGTATGCTTGATGCCAGGACAATAGGCAAAAGTACAGCCAAAGTCCAATCGCAAATCTTTAATTTGGTTACTTTTCTCATTGCGCAAAGTTACGAAAATTTCGGGATTTCAATCCTGTATCCTACACTTTAATTATTATTATTACCTTTTAAAGAAACGATGTTTATTTTTACCGTTCACATGCAATGATACGGGATCATGCGATCACTCCAGAAATCGGAGTGGTAAAGTTTGTACTCATCAAAATATTCAGATTTTTGTGCGGAATGAAATAATTTTTATAACTTTGCAAACGCATTGGTATCTCTTTTCCTCAAGAGTGAGGATATTGGAGGAATGTTCGAAAAGCAAAGAACTTATCCTCAGGAGATTTAAAAGGGAATCCGGTGAGATCCCGGAACAGTACCCGCTGCTGTAAATCCTACACCAAAGACTGTCGCACTATGTCATTGAGACAAATTATATCTCGAGAAGGCGCGACAGTTTGGGATGAGTCAGAAGACCTGCCTGTGCCGTAAATTAGATTGTGCCTACGGGATAATGGGCGGTCTGTGGAGTTTCCCTTTCAGGAGACTCTCATTCATTCAGCACCCTTTTATAAGGTTATCCATGTTCCCGTCTGCGTACAGTCTGTCAGTACGCAGACGGGAATTTTTTCTGAGTATTAACCTTCTATAGGTGTAGAATGAAACATACACTCTTCGTGTTGGTGTCGGTGTTGTTCTGTCTCAACATTTCACATGATGCAAATGCCGATGAACTTTCGGATACTCTTCCAACTCAATTGAAAGAGGTCGTTGTCGTCGCCTCAAAACCTGCCGACGATATCATCCCTGCGCAAATTCTGTCCGGGGAAGAATTGCATCGGTTGAACAGCAATAGTGTTGCCGACGCACTGCGCTACTTCTCGGGTGTCCAGGTCAAGGATTACGGCGGAGTCGGAGGCATCAAGACCGTCAACATACGCTCGATGGGAACGAACCACACGGGAGTGGTGTATGACGGTGTAGAACTCGGAAAACCACAGAACTGACAGATAGATCTGGGCCAGTTCTCGCTTGACAACATCGAGACTTTGTCGCTTTACAACGGTCAGAAAAGCGAGATACTCCAGCCGGCTAAAGATTTCGGGACCGCAGCCACAATCTATATGCGTACACGTACGCCGGTGTTTGACGAGGGGGAATCTTATCACGCCAGAGCAACTTTAAGAACGGGTTCTTTTGATCTGATCAATCCCTCGGCACTGGTAGAACTAAAACTGAGTCAGCGCGTTTCGGCCTCGCTGAGCACTGAATGGATAAACTCGAGCGGGAAATATAAATTCAGGTATCGTCGTGTCAATCCGGCCGGCGAACTGGCCTATGACACCACTGCTGTCAGACAGAAAGGAGATTTGAATGCCACGCGAATCGAACTTGATACACATGGCCCTTTGACATCGGGCC
>CAMWGM010000042.1 GCA_947173755.1 uncultured Muribaculaceae bacterium | reverse complement strand
GCTCTACTATGTCTGCACGTCCACTTCCTCGGTGCCCGATTCTGCCGCCGCGGCATTTGACAGGATTGCGACAGACACACGTTTCCGTCTCATCGCACCTGCACCTTTCATCGTTCGACCGGCTCATCTCGCCCGCTGAACCGCACCGAATAATTTTAACTAAAAATTTTCCGTTAATCGAAAAATTTAAGTAACTTTGTAGTCACTTAGCCAAACCATGAACGATAAAGGTGTAACCCACAAAGGTATTGTCAAGAGTGTGTCCGGCGACAACATCACTATCCTGACCGATGGTGAATGTAGTTGTGACGGTTGCGCTGTTGCTATGCTTTGCAATAAAACCGGAGGCGAGAGTGAAGGTCAGACCGGCGAACTGATCACAGTCAGTTCTCCCGATGCTTCTCGATTCAGTCCCGGTCAGACCGTCGAACTGACTGCATCGTCCGGTTCTACTCTTTCCGCAGCCTGGTGGGCACTTATCCTTCCTTCCATCCTTTTCATCGGTACCGTTCTGGGCATCCGTCTCGGTTGGGAGCAGAGTGGAGGTTGGTCTATTGTGGCTGGGTTTGTGGTGCTCGGAGTCTATGATCTCGGGCTCTACCTTTTCCGTCGTCAATTAGGATCAAACATGGTGTGGCGCGTCAGACAAATCTGACTTACCATCCACGCCCCTCGGGCGAAACTGTTAGTCTAAATACCATTCATTTCATACACATACCATGAGTGTAATCGTTTCATCAATCATTGTGCTTGGCGCCATCGGCATCATCGGAGCCCTTCTGCTCTACGTCGTGGCACAACGCTTCCAAGTAAAAGAAGATCCCCGAATTGATCAGGTGGAGGCACTCCTTCCCGGTGCCAACTGCGGCGGCTGCGGCCGTAGCGGTTGTCGCGACTTCGCGGTGGCATGCGTCACTTCTCCATCACTCGATGGCCTTTCGTGCCCCGCATCCGGTGCTGTCATCATGAAGCAGATCGGCGAGATTGTCGGTCTTGCAGCCGCCGAGACCAAACCCAAAATCGCTGTCATAAAATGTAACGGTACATGCGACCTTCGCCCACCCTTGGCTCGTTTCGAAGGAGCTCCTACATGTGCCGTGCTCGCCCAACTCGGCTCCGGCGAAAGTGCATGTCCCAACGGATGTCTCGGTTGTGGAGACTGCGTCGAGGCTTGTCCTTACGGTGCGATGCGCATGAATCGCGAGACAGGACTTCCCGAAGTGATCGAAGACAAGTGTGTCGGTTGCGGCGCATGCGTCAAGGCATGTCCGCGCATGATCATCGAACTCCGACCCAAAGGCCCTCGCGGCATGAGAGTATATGTCGCCTGCTCCAACAAGGAGAAAGGTGCTCTGGCCATGAAGGCTTGCAAGGTTGCATGTATCGGTTGCTCGAAATGCGAGAAAGTCTGTACCCACGACGCTATCACCATTCAGTCGTTCCTCTCCTACATCGATCCCGAGAAGTGCAAACTCTGTAAGAAATGTGTTGAGGTCTGCCCGACACATGCCATCCACGCGGTCAACTTCCCCGTCAAGAAAGTCGCTCCGGCTCCCGCAGCCGCTCCGGCTCCCGCACCGGCAGCCACCACTGAAGCCTAAACTCCTCCCCTCAAGTATCTCAACCTTATGAAACTCCATACGTTCAAGATTGGCGGTGTTCACCCCGCCGAGAATAAGATAGCAGCGGGCAAACCTATCGAGAATGTGCCGTTGCCTCAGGAAGTGGTACTCCCGGTAGCCCAGCATATCGGCGCTCCCGCCAAACCTATAGTCCAGAAGGGCGATAAGGTGAAACGCGGCGACCGGGTTGCTGAAGCAGGCGGTTTTGTCTCCGCCCATATCCACACTCCAATTTCAGGCACGGTGACAAAAATTGACACCTGCCGCACTCCTCAGGGTATGCCTGTCACCGCCATCTTCATCAAGAGTGATGAGGCCGACCGTCAGGCTGACGCCGAGACAATCGCCAATCAGAAACCTATCCGCTCGGATGTCGAAGTCTCCATTCTCGAACCCAAGCAGATCATTTCGCTTATTCAGGATGCCGGCATCGTCGGTCTCGGCGGCGCGACATTCCCCACCCATGTCAAACTCTCACCTCCTCCCGGCATGAAGGCCGATGTCGTGATCATCAACGCTGTCGAGTGCGAGCCGTGTCTCTCGTGCGATGACATGCTTATGCGCGAACATCCGGCTGAAATAGTCAAGGGCGTCCAGCTTCTCATGCGTGCCGCCGGTGTTAATCACGGTATCATCGCCATCGAGAACAACAAGCCTGAGGCTATCGAGGCAATGTCGAAAGTGGTTGCCAAAGTGGCCGGCATCGAAGTGATGCCCATGAAGGTGAAATATCCTCAGGGTGGTGAGAAGCAGTTGATCGAGGCTGTCATCGGCAAGGAAGTTCCCTCGGGCGCTCTCCCGATCGCTACAGGGGCGATTGTACAGAATGTGGCTACAGCTTATGCGGTCTATCGCGCTGTCTATCTCGGCGAACCTATTCTTGATCGAGTCCTCACTCTCCACGATGGTAAGGAAGGCCGCAACCTTCGCGTTGCGCTCGGCACAATGCTCGACACTCTCATTCCCGAAGGAACCGAGTATGAGAAGATCATCCTTGGTGGCCCGATGATGGGTCGCACTGCATCGACACTTGCCACACCTATGATCAAAGGCAATTCGGGCATTCTTCTCGATCCGGTCTATGCACACCGTGGTGAAGTGGAGCCTTGTATCCGTTGCGGCAAATGTCAGGATGCATGCCCGATGGGTCTTGAGCCATTCCTGCTCTCCACCCTTTCCCGCCTGAAAGATTATGATGAGGCCGAAAATCAGAAAATCGCCAACTGTATCGAATGTGGATCCTGCTCCTACGCATGCCCGGCTAATCGTCCCGTAGTCGATTACATCCGTATCGGTAAAGCAAAAGTCATGGCCGCCATGCGTGCCCGTGCAGCGGCAGCCGCTCCCAAGAAATAAAAGTTAAGAAATATTGAAAAACAGAGAGACTGCGACGTGTTAAATTATCGTCGCAGTCTCTCTGTTTTTGTATGGCTTTCGCTTAGACACCCGACCTGAGCCGGTCATTCGGATTTCTCCGTTTCCTTACAACTATCTTTAGATTTCCTTTTACGGCGTTTGATGCTGATATGGACAAGATGTCCGGTCCGGTCGAGGATTATTAGAAGAGCGAGAAATCCGGCGAAAAACAGCGTGACAGACTGAAACATTCTGACCGGTGTGGGATCGAGTTGTTCAAGAAGTTCATCGGCGGGTGTATCGGTGACGAGGCTGTAGGATATCGAGTTGAGGGTCCGTTTCCATCTTACTTCTCCATCCTCAACATAGACGAGCGCTGAATTTCCGCGGGCAAGTTCCTTGATCTGCTTTTCATCGGTCCGGTAAATCGGGTAAGTTCCCATAGAGACATCCCGCCATGCCGATATATCGGCTGCCGTAGCATTGATGCCTGTCAGAACGACCAGTTTTCCATTTCGGGAAAGGATGAAGTCGTTAAGATCATTCAGCAGATATGTAGCGGATAAGTCTACCTGCTTAATGTCCGGTATGGTCACAATGAAAAGATCTTTTCCCCCCGCCGTAGAGAGAACTTCCTCGGTAAGATCCTCTCCCGTCTCAGGATCGGTTATCACAAAACCGTCAGTGATTGTCTCGTTTCCACCTTCTATATGGCTGTCTACAAAGGTCCATGTCGAATCAGGAAGATTTGTAAGCGTGAAATCCCTTCTGACACCATCCCGCTCATAGGTGTACACCATCTGTGTTACAATCTCTCCATTGTCTGTCTCCTCATCACTTACGAAGAGTGACACTCCCGGTGAAAACCTGCGGAAATCCATAAGCGGTTGGAGATTGTAGCCTATAAGACCAATGCCGAGCGCATAAAGTGTCAGCCACCCGCCTGCTATCCATTGCACATAAGGGGTGACGAACGTCGCCACCCGTCGATTGAATGGTAAGAGGTATGCCAACCCGGCACAAATAAAGAGATTTTTGATGAAAGTAGCAGTGTTTGAGATGACGAGCGCATCTCCGAAGCATCCGCAATCTGCAACAGGATCGGCTATCGCAATATATAGCGACAACGGAAGCATGAATGCCATGAGTAACGACAGCGCTACCACTGCCCCGCGGCGGTAACAACCGAGCATCAGCAGTCCACCCCACACGAATTCATATCCGGCGAGCAGAAAGGCTCCGACCGTGATGAGAGATGCAGGAAAGTCATACCATCCCCACACGGCGAAATATTCTTCGATTTTGAAGACTGTTCCCCAGGGGTCAATGCATTTCGCACCTCCGGAAAGGATGAATACCACACCGATCACGACGCGCGTCAGCACCACGAGCCACTTCTTCATAAGTCAGTCGTCATTGCTTTTGATAAGGGCAAAAACAGCATAGTTGATAATGTCGTAGAGATTTGCATCTATCCCCTCGCTGACGAGCGTACGGCCGCAATTCTCTTCGATCTGCTTTATCCGCTGGAGTTTCGTAAGGATGAAATCGGTATAGGAATTCACTCTCATTCCGCGCCATGCGTCTCCATAGTCGTGGGTCTTGGCCCGGAGGAGTTCCCGCGACTGTTTGATATATTGATCATAGAGTTTCATCGCCTCTGATGTAGTCATGTCGACCTCATCAGCGAAATGATGATCGAGTTGAATCAGGCCTATGACACCGTAATTGACGAGTGCCATCCATTCGCCTGTGATACCCTCGTCAACCATTGCTTCAGACTCTTCCTCGAGGGTGCGGATTCTCTTCGCCTTTATATAAAGCTGGTCGGTCACTGAACGTGGGCGCAGGATGCGCCATGATGCGCCATAGTCAATAAGTTTCTTTTCGAATATTTCCCTACACGGAACGACAGCGGCATCAAATTGCTTTAGGGTGTCCGGTTGTGTGGTCATGAGTCAGATCTGAGTTTTTTATAAATCAGGGACGCACACTTCGGAAGGGTGCGTCCCTGTGAGACAATTATTCGTTAGGCCGGTTTGTCGTGAACGACAAGACGCGGATCAATGGGATCAGAGAAGGAGGTTCTCGACACGCTTGAGGTTTTCGCCGTCGTTGAGAACATAGTAGATGTTCTTGAGATAGCGGAGGGGATCAGTCAGGTTGTTGTCGAGTTGGTAAGCCTTTTCGAGATAACCGGCAGCCTCGGTGAGGATGGGACGGAGGGTTTCGAAAGCATATTTGTTATACTCGGCCTGGCTCATCGAACCGGCAGCCTGATCGAGGCGGTCGTAGTTCTGGAGAAGAGCACGTCCGTAGTAGTAGTTGGCGAAAGGATTCTCGGGAGCAAGTTCAACCGACTTCTTGAAAGAGGCGAGAGACTCTTCGGGCTTCTCCTGGTTTTCCTGAAGCACACCGAGCGAGAGATAGTAAGCACCGTTGGAAGGTTCGGCAGCGATTGCGGTGCTGAGCATGTTTTCGGCCTCGTCAAACTTCTTCTGGTCGATGTAGCAGTTGACTACACGCTGGAGGAAGGCTGGATTGGAAGTGCCGAACTTGTCGAGAGCAGCCTGCGAATAAGCGAGTTTACGGGGCTCATCCTGCAGCGAATATGCCACTGAGTAAGCATAATCATAGGCGGCGGGATCGGAATAACCTTTGGCAAGGAGTTCATCGAACACCTGTGCGGCTACATCAAGTTTCTGAGCCTGCCAAGCGGCGAGAGCGCGGTAGTATTGCATCTGGCCGATAATGGAGTCCGCGGGAACTGCGGGAGCGGCTTTACCGAGACGGGCGTTTCCGGGAATTGTCACATATGCTGTGGCAGCCTCATAAGCGGGTTCCCACTGCTGTGCGCCCCAGAATGCATTGAATGCGTCGACATAGTCGTTGAAGTGACCGGCAAGTTTCTCGGACACTTTCTTAGAATTTGGAGTCTTGACCTTACCCTTTGCGTCAACAATTGTGTCGGTGTCAAGGGTAAGGAAAGTATATTTGTAACCGTCATTGAGCAACTGGCCCATCTGCACTTCGTCGACCTGCTGGCCGAGGGTCTTGCGGGCATACATTGCGTCGTAGATACGGAATGCATTTTCAGCAGGCACTGCATAGACACGCGAATCCTTTGCTGTCTCGGGGTTAGTGAAAGCGGGGGTTATGACAGTCACCGCTTCTGAGAATGCGGGATAGGAGTCGGCTGCTTTGAACGCTTTTTCAGCATCTTTTACGAGAGCTGTCTGAGCCGAAAGGCTGCCGGCTGCGAGAAGGCCAAAGGCCAGGACGCTGAGCTTCTTCATAAGTAATCGGAATATGATTTGAGTAGAATTTTGAATTAGATGTAAGTCTTGCAAATAGAAATGCTGGCTATTCAAGCGCGAATTTACACAAAAATCACCAAACTTTCGAATTTTATCCCCGAAATTTCAATGCATTTATGAAAATTTAGGGAATGAACTTTTCTCTTTTCCCTAATTATCCTTCTCCGCTCTCAACCGGGGAAGAATACGTCTGTGGAATACCGGAGAAGAGATGATCCGATAATGGAAATGAGTGGAGTCATTGAACCGTTTGCTGTGATGCACAATATAGTTTCCTTCCGCAAGTTGCCGGGCAAGATCGGCACGGTCAGCATCCTCATTGACAAAATGAATCCCTTCAGTCTTTATGACCGAGTCGATCGTGTACCATGTTCTCAACCAGTCCTGTCCGTCGGGAGGAGTAACGTCCTGAACACTCTCGACGAATGCATCGAAAAAGGTCGGGAAATCAATCATCCCGTCCCTTATCACAGAAAGATTGACACGATAGAAATTTCCCTTATAACCGGTGGATTCAAAGAGCGGCCCGTCGAAATGTTCGTCAAGCGCAAGTTCGCTGCGCAGATATCGGGCAGATGCAGCCGTATCCGCAAGAATATGCCCCGGGCCGAAGAAGTCCTGCATGAAATTCTTATAGACGTCGCGATATTGGGATGCAGGATAATTCTCCATCTGGTAATGGAGTGCGATCCGAATGGAATCGGCTGTCATCTGCGGGCAACTACATTCCGAAGGTTTCCCGGCAGACACCGATGTGGTGATAATCATAAATACAGCACAAACGATAGCCGCTGATACTATTTTTTTCATACCGACATATTGAATAGAATTCACACACCACCTCTTGTTATATTTCATTATATTTCAATAAAATCCGACATCAGGTTCCCGGGCGTCGGCGGAAATCAGGCGGAAGTTTACTTCCGTTTCCGTCGCGGGTGGCGAAATAGTGAGGCGCGATGAGTTCTATCTGAGCCTCGTGGAAGTTATCCTGAATATTCTGGAGAAGATCCGACATGATCACGGGCATCTCGGCGGCATCACGGATATAAGCATTGATCTGATAGCACATGTAATTGTCGTTGAGTTCCATCTCGAGCACGAACGGACGGGGTTCGTTGAGCACTCCCGAAGTGCGGAGAGCTGCATCAATCAGGAGTTCATGCACTTTTCGCCAGGGCACATCATAGCCCATCGTCATGATCGTGTGGATTATGAGTCCGTACCGTCGCGCCGACTCACTGTAGTTGACAGTATCTGACGACATGATGAATGAGTTGGGGATCGTCACGACTTCGTTCTTGATCGTGCGAACCCTTGTCACGAAAGGAGTCTTCTCAATGACGTTCCCCACCGTATCCTTCACCTTTATAAAATCACCGCGCTTGAACGGACGCATGTAGGTGATGACGAAACCGGCAATAAAGTTGGAAATCACCGTGCTGGATCCAAGCGAGACAATAAGACCCACGAAGACCGACATTCCCTGAAATACCCCTGACTGCGATCCGGGGAGATAGGGGTAGATCATGGCGATCATGAACGCATAGAGCAGAAAACGCACTATGTTGAAAGTCGGCTGAGCCCATTCCGGGTAGAAACCAGAGATGCGGAGTTTTTCATGCTCGATCTCCCCCGCAAGATATCTCACGCCCTTCACTATATAGCGGACGCAATACCAGATAACAAGGATAATGAAAAGATTGGGGATATAATCGATCACTGAGATTACAACCATCTTCACCGGATCGATGATATAATGGAAAATCTTCATCGCCAGATGCTCTGTCTGCGGGAAAATTGAGAAGAGCATCGGAACGGTAATGACAAGGACAAGAGCGAGAATCAGATAACGCACCAGATTGCTAAGCACGATCAGAAGGCGGCAAATCTTCTTAGTGTTCAGCAGTTCATAGTCGCGCACAACGATGGCTTTCATCTTCTGTTGCTTGAATCGGATGATCCATTTGCGCAGCCTTCGGAACATACGGTTGATGAACTTGAAGATCAGATACTGCATCAGGATGACAAAGACGAAAAGCCCTATCCGCCGCAGCAGTTGCCAAAACCCGTTTTCGTTTTGCAGATAGGAAATCTTTGCTCCAAGAACCTTCGCATACTGCAGGGAGAGTTCATCGCGGCTTACCTTCTGCCACATGGCATCAGCGTCGGTGACGTTCATTATCACCTTGTCTCCCAACATTATGTCATTGTAATACGCATTCTCGAGTATATGGACAGTGTCTTTCGAGTGGTGGCGGTCCTTGCCTACCCTGCATACAGTTTCTGCAATGGTGGCGGCACGGTCAGACGCCGAACGTCCTCCAAGAGAAGTATATAGCCGGAAAAGAGTATCGTTGAGAACCACCACCGGTACGCCGGGAGTGGTCTGACGCAGCGAATCGATAATCCGCATCTGCGACGCCCGCTCAAGAGAGTCGGCAGTACGGTTACGGTCGCGTGATGCTTCGAGTTCATTACGGAGCATCGCCTCGTTCATCTTCATTTCCTCTATCTGAAGAGCAAGTTCGCGGATAAGCAGGGAATCGCTTATACGCTGCACCTCGTTTCGCGACTGTCCGGCCAACGAGTCGGCTGCGGGCGTTTCCAACGCATTCCTCACAAATTCTCCGGCCTTACGGATGAATTGAGCGCTCGCCGGCGGAGCCATACACAGGAAACCGGTGAATACAAACAGCAGTGTGATCAGTCTTCGCATACAACAAAACCTCGGAATTCAGTCCTCACAGGCGTACCAACGGTGTCGCTTCAAACCGGGGCAACGCCATGAGGGTCACGGCCGGAGTAGCCTGAGAAGGAGTAGTGAACGTAAAAGCTATATCCTCAACTCCGATACGCCTCAACGCTTCGGCCACACACTGCACGGCGATTTCAGGGGTATTGTTATCGTGACTCAGATGGCAGAGGAAGATGTTGCGCAGACGGGGAGTATATATCTCGGCCACAAATCCGGCAGTGTCGGAATTATCAAGATGACCGTTTGGAGCCAAGATACGGGCTTTCAGATGCTCGGGATAACGGCCCGTCATAAGCATCCGCAGGTCATAGTTGGCCTCGATGACGATCGATTCAGCCTGTCGCATATAGAAGTCAACCCGCGGCGTAATCGACCCGAGGTCAGTAGCGACAGCCAGCGTATGGCCGTGTAACGTAATGAAAAAACCTGAGTTGTCGCTCGCGTCGTGAGTTACATCGAAAGGCACTATCTCGAAATCGGCTATCCTGAACGGATGTTCCTTGAAAACCGGCTCATGGAAATCCTTAATGCGGCGCGAAATGTTGTGGCGTCTCAAGATACCGTTGAGCACTCGGGGAGTGCAATAGAGTTTCATCTTCGGGTGACCGCGCAGAATCG
>CAMWGM010000041.1 GCA_947173755.1 uncultured Muribaculaceae bacterium | reverse complement strand
ATTCATGGACACCTGACATGCTCCCAGACGGGACGAAGAGATATAAGATGGGGGCGGTGACATACAGTTACGAGCGTGCTGACGGCGGCGCGTTTCTCGACGGTTCGGTGACAGTCGAAGAAACACGCAACAGCACCCTGACCACAACAGCCCGAACAAACTTCCTGAACGGAGTCAACACATTCGATAACGAATTTGATGATCTCATGTCGCGAAATCTTAAGATCGCTACGCGTCACAACGGAGCGCGATTCCATGACTCGTTCCAGTATGGTGGAATGATCGATGCATCCTACAAAAGTGTCGACAATATCTCCTCCGACCTTTCGGCCACATTCAGCACCGAACAGGCCGAGGTGACCCGCGAGGCGCTTGAGAATATGTATTCCTCAGCCTCCTCTCCTCTGCTCGAGTCGGTCATCAACCGCTCGGTCACACGCAGTGACTCACGCACCCGTGAATGGGAAATTTCCTTTGCTCCTGACTACAGGTATAAGACCCGTCAGGGCGACTATTTCTTTGCCGGAATGTGGGTCAACTACAAGAATACGTCCGAGGAGATCTGGAAAGACTATAATATCAATTTCGGCAGCAATCCAATCGCCGCCGAGCGCCGTCGTCAGTATTTCGACAATACCCCCAACCATTCATTCAAGATAAGGGGGTTTGCGGAATATGTCATGCGCATCGGCGACGGCCGGCTCGCCTTCAATTATGAATACCAATACTCCCTGCGCGACAAGGATTCCTATATGTATGCCCTCGAGCGTCTGGAGGATATGGGAGTGTTCGGATCGCTGCCGTCAGGTTATACGGACACGTTCGACCCTGCCAACAGTTACGCTACGCGTCAGTTCGAACACCGGCATACGTTCAATCCGCGCTACACATGGTATCATGAGTATGGCACGGCCAGCGCGCTGACTCTCTCGATAGCACCGAAACTGCGATTGATCAGGAGACATCTGAACTATCTCCGCGATGGCCGGGAGTATCCTGTCACCGATAATTCTTTCGTCACTGCTATCGGTAACTTCGGGGCGTATACAGAGTATGCATGGGGTAACAAAAGCAATGATGAGCGGAAGAAGAAATATCAGAACAGACTGACGGCCGAATACCGTCTGAATCCGACATCGCCCGAAATGACCAGGATGGTGAGCCTCGAAGACACGGCAGATCCCATGAATATCATAGTGGGCAATCCCGATCTGCGCAATGCCTACGAGCATCGCGAGAAGGTGGAGTGGATATACACACATCCGGCCCGTCCTCTCAGAAACACGCTCTCGCTGACTGCGACACAGACCGTCGACGCTATAGTAAGCGGCTACACCTACGACACTTCGACAGGTGTGCGACGTACAAAATCCTACAATGTCGACGGCAACAAAATGTTCATGGGAACGGAGACTTTCGACCTGCAGTTCGGACGCAGGCAGCAGTTCGCGCTCACATCGACCACATCGGGAACGATTACCGACTATGCCGACATGATCGGCGTGAATATGTCCGAACCGACAAAATCGACTGTTCGCTCCGATTATCTCAGTGAGAAACTCAGGCTCGGCTGGCAAATCGGACGACAGAATATCGAACTGAAGGGTGAAGTGATGCTCCGACACACCACTTCGACACGCGATGATTTCTCACCGATCAACGCCCGACACTTCAATTACGGTGTGCTCGGTCGTTTCAATCTCCCTCACGGATTTGGCATCAATGCCGACTTCACATGCTACACACGACGTGGCTACGGATCGCGGGAACTCGACACCACCGACGCCATACTGAACGTCGGGATGAGTTTCACACCACGGAAGAGCCGCTGGGTATTCATGGTGGACGGCTTCGACCTGCTGCATCAGTTGTCGAATGTCCACTATGCCGTCAGCGCCTCGGGACGCACGGTCAGTTATACGAACGCGCTTCCGCGATATGTGCTGTTCACGGTGCAGTATCGACTGAATATACAACCGAAGAAAAAATGATGAGATTTTTCAGTTGATTGCTGCGAGTCCTCCTTTGGCGGTCTCTTTGTAGATCGACGGCAGATCGTGGCCTGTCTGTTTCATGACCTCGACGATACGGTCGAACGATACGGAATGATGACCGTCGGAAAACGATGCGTAAAGGTTGGAATCCAGCGCACGGGCGGCGGCATAGGCGTTGCGCTCGATGCACGGGATCTGCACAAGACCGCAGACGGGATCGCAGGTAAGGCCGAGGTGGTGTTCGAGACCCATCTCGGCCGAATATTCTATCTGGGCCGGCGTTCCTCCGAACAACTGGGAGGCTGCGGCGGCAGCCATGGCGCAGGCGACACCCACTTCACCCTGACAACCTACTTCGGCTCCTGAAACGGATGCATTGTGCTTGACCACGGCTCCGAAAAGACCTGCCGTGGCGAGCGCGCGAAGGATGCGGCGTTCGGAGAAATTCTTGGAGGTGAAAAGATGGTATAGCACTCCGGGCAACACTCCGCACGATCCGCATGTAGGGGCTGTCACGATCTTGCCGCCCGATGCGTTTTCCTCGCTGACGGCAAGTGCGTAGGCATAGACGAGACCTCGCGAACGGAGTGCTTCGGTGTGACCGCAGGCATGCATATAGTAGGAGACAGCCTTGCGTCTCACTCCGAGACCGCCCGGCAAGACACCCTCTGCCTCCAGCCCCCGCTCGACTGCCTCGCGCATCACTTGCCATACTTCCGAAAGATAGTCCCATACGTCGCTGCCCTCATATTCCTGAACGTATTCCCAGTAACTCCGGCCTGATTTTTCGGCCCAAGCCTGGATGTCGGCGATCTTTTCGAGAGGGTAGATGTGGGCTTCCGCATCGAGGCGCGACTCACCCTCGCGCACAATGTCGCCACCGCCGATCGAATAGACGGTTTCGGAGGCAAGTTCGAAGCCTTCGGCGGCCAGGGCGCGGAATTTCATTCCGTTAGTGTGAAAGGGTAGTACTGTCTCAGGTTCCCAGATGATATCGGCCGGAGCAGTGGGGCGCAGAGCGTTGAGAATCGCCACATCGGTCAGGTGACCTTTGCCGGTGGCGGCGAGCGAACCGTAGAGAGTCACTTCGAAGCGTGTAGCGTCGGGATGGGCGGCGGCAAACTCCTGAGCGGCCTTGAGCGGCCCCATTGTGTGTGAACTCGACGGGCCGTTGCCTATCTTGTACAGTTGTCTGATGGATTGCATTTCAGATGGCAAAAATCAGGGGAGGAGCACTCGGCCGACGGTCGGCTTTGTCCTCTTCCCCTGAGTATTTTGTAAAGCGGTTTTACTTCTTGATGAGCACGTTGCCCGTCATGTCGGCAGGCTGGGGGAGACCCATGATGCTGAGGATCGTGGGAGCCACGTCGGCCAGACGGCCGTCATCGACCTTGGCATCTTTGTCAGCAGAGATGTAGATGCAGGGAACGGGATTGAGCGAGTGGGCGGTGTTGGGAGTGCCGTCGGGATTGATGGCATTGTCAGCGTTGCCGTGGTCGGCGATGAGGATGATCTCATATCCGGCCTTTACTGCAGCCTCGACTGTGTCCTTCACACATTCGTCGACAGCCTTGACGGCCTTGCAGATGGCATCGTAGACACCTGTGTGGCCCACCATGTCGCCGTTGGCATAGTTGACGACGATGAAATCATATTTTTCCGACTTGATGGCCTCGACGAGTTTGTCCTTAACCTCATAGGCGCTCATTTCGGGCTTGAGATCATAAGTCGCAACCTTGGGGGAGGGGACGAGGATGCGCTCTTCTCCTTCGAAAGGCTGTTCGCGGCCGCCGTTGAAGAAGAATGTCACGTGGGCATATTTTTCGGTCTCGGCGATGTGGAGTTGCTTTTTGCCCTGCTTCGAGAGATATTCGCCCAGCGTGTCGTCGACATTTTCCTTCGGGAAGAGGATGTGGACTCCGGTGAATGATGCGTCATAGGGTGTCATGCAGTAGTATTGCAGACCGGGCACGACCTTCATGTCGGCCTCGGGAATATCGTGCTGGGTGAGAGCGACGGTGAGTTCCTTGGCACGGTCGTTGCGGTAGTTGAAGAAGATGACGGCGTCGTCCTCCTTGATTGTGCCGTCGACGGTGGCATTGTTGATAGGCTTGATGAACTCGTCGGTAACCCCCTCGTCATAACTTTCCTGAACGGCTGCCACCATATCGGTGGCCTGCTTGCCTTCCCCTTTGACCAGGAGGTCGTAAGCAACCTTGACACGTTCCCAGCGCTTGTCGCGGTCCATGGCATAGTAGCGGCCGATGATCGAGGCGATCACGGCGGCGCTCTTCTCGCAATGGGCGCGGAGTTCCTCGATGAAGTGTTTGCCCGAATGAGGATCGGTGTCACGGCCATCCATGAAGCAGTGGATGAAGACCTTCTTCAGACCATATTCCTTAGCGAGATCGCAGAGAGCGTAGAGATGGTCAAGCGATGAGTGGACACCGCCGTCGGAGGTAAGACCCATCAGATGGAGAGCCTTGTCATTGTCGCGTGCATATGAGAATGCGCTCACGATCTCGGGATTCTTGCGGATCGACCCGTCTTTGATCGCCTTGTTGATCTTGACGAGATCCTGATAGACGATGCGGCCGGCGCCGATGTTGAGGTGGCCCACCTCGGAGTTGCCCATCTGTCCGTCGGGCAGACCTACATCCTCGCCTGATGCCTGGAGCTGCGAGTGAGGATAGGTGGCGTTGAGATGATCGAGAAACGGGGTCGGGGTCGAGAAGATGGCGTCGCCATGATTGTGCTTGCCGATGCCCCAGCCGTCGAGTATAATAAGAAGTGCTTTTTTACCCATAGTTTTTACCTATAATATATATGTGGATTATTAACATGCAAAATTAAGTGTTTTTTGTTAAAAAAGAAACTAAAAACGCTAAAACTATCCTAATGTGAGGCGCCCGTGAGTGGCCCGGAGCGTTAAATCGAAACCAAAACTGTTGATTTTTTACACATTAGGATGGGAAATTCAAAAAAAATGACTACCTTTGCGCGTTCAAAACCGTTGCTGCCGTCGAACGGACGGCCAATATTAACAATATCAAGCAAATGGAGAATCAACATGCTACACTTCGACCCGACCTTCTTTTTGAGGTTAGTTGGGAAGTGTGTAACAAGATAGGCGGAATCTACACCGTTCTTTCCACCAAAGCCAAAACGCTTCAGAAACTATCGAAAGACACTACGATATTTATCGGCCCCGACGTCTGGTCGTCTGAAAATCCATCGCCATGGTTTGAGGAGACAGAGGTGAAAGGCCTGACGGAATGGGCGGCAAACGCATCGCTGCCCTACGGAATAAAGGCCCGCGTCGGCCGCTGGACAATTCCCGGAAATCCGATTGCTGTCCTTATCACTTTTGACGGGCTTTATGCCGACAAAGATTCATTCTATGGCGAAATGTGGAGCCGCTTCGGCGTCGATTCGCTCCATGCCTACGGCGACTATGACGAAGGTTGCGCCTTCGGTCGTGCTTCGGGCATCGTCATCGGCAGTATTCTCGCTTCGGGCTATGGCAAACCTGTCGGTCGCGGATTCCGCAAGCCCGAGAATGTCGTAGCCCACTTCGACGAGTGGACCACCGGCATGGGTCTGCTCTATGTCAAGGCATATCTTCCCGAGGTCGCTACGGTGTTCACCACCCATGCCACCTCGATCGGCCGCTCGATCTGCGGCAACAATAAGCCTCTCTACGACTATCTGCATGCCTATAACGGCGACCAGATGGCGCGCGAACTCAACATGGAGGCCAAGCACTCGCTCGAAAAAGCCGCGGCTCACAACGCCGACGCTTTCACCACCGTCAGCGATGTGACCGCTCTTGAATGTGAATGTCTGCTCGAACGCAAGCCGGACACGGTCACTCCCAACGGATTCGAGAAAAACTTCGTGCCCTCGGGTGCCGCTTTCCGCACCGCCCGTGAGGCTGCCCGCGCCCGTCTGCTCGAGGTCGCTTCCGCCCTGACAGGTGTCAGGTATGACGATTCGGCTTTCGTGGTCATCACCTCCGGCCGTTGCGAGTATCGCAATAAAGGCCTCGATCTCTTTATCGATGTTGCCGCACGTCTGCGCGAGAAGTCGCTCGGCCGCCCGGTGATCGCGTATATCATGGTGCCCGCATGGGTGCGTGAGCCCCGCACCGATCTTTCGGCCCGTCTCGCAAGCGGTTCTTCATTCGAATCGCCTCTCTACGAGCCCGTGATCACTCATGCGCTCAACAATCCCGACTATGATCCTGTCATCTGCCGTCTGCGCGGAACCGGATTCTGCAACGTCGATCCCAAGATCACCGTCATCTATGTGCCCTGCTATCTCAACGGCACCGACGGCATCTTCAACATGCCTTACTATGATCTGCTCCCCGGAGCCGATGCTACGGTATTCGCATCCTATTATGAACCGTGGGGTTACACACCGCTTGAAAGTGTGGCCTTCGGAGTGCCGACAGTGACGACAACCCTCGCAGGCTTCGGCCAGTGGGTGCTCTCGGCGTTCGAAAACTCTTTTGACGAGTGTGGCGTCAACGTCATCGGTCGCGGCGACAACAACTATCATGAGGTTGTCGACCATATCGCCTCGTCGATCGAATTCCTCGTCGGTTGCGATGCCAAGGAGACCGCGCATATCCACAAGGCTGCCATGGCTACCGCCGATGCTGCCGCGTGGTCGGAGTTCATAAGATATTATGATGAGGCCTACGACATAGCCCTGCGCAAAGTTAAGAAGTCGGCCGCTCCCATCGCGTCCGCTAAAAAGATCAAAAAGCCGGAACTCCGTAAGATCAACGGTCTCTCTCTTTCCAAAACTGAAAACAAACTATAGTTTATATATTTACCGACATGAAACTTCCTGTTAGTAACACCAATGCCCCTGTGTGGCGCGACATCACCGTCAAGGCACATCTCCCGGAGGCATTGAAGCCCCTCGAAACTCTCTCCCGTAACCTCTGGTGGGTGTGGAACTCGGATGGTAAGAACCTCTTCCGCGATCTCGACCACGACCTGTGGCGTGCCACCGGCGAAAATCCCGTCATGCTCCTCCAGCAGATTTCTTCGGAACGTCTCGAAGAGATCATGGCTGATAAAGAATTCATGGACCGCATCGAGCGCGTCTACGCCATGTTCAAGGACTACATGGCACAGCCCATGCGCAAGGATATCCCCTCCGTCAGCTACTTCTCGATGGAGTATGGTCTTTGCAACTGTCTCAAGATCTACTCCGGCGGTCTCGGTGTGCTCGCCGGCGACTATATCAAGGAGGCTTCCGACTCGCGTGTCGACATGACCGCCATCGGCTTCCTCTACCGCTACGGTTACTTCACCCAGAGCCTCAGCGTCGACGGTCAGCAGATCGCCAACTATGAGCCCCAGAACTTCAATCAGCTCCCCATCGAGCAGGTGAACGACGAGAACGGTCATCCCCTGATCCTCGAAGTGCCCTTCCCCGGCCGTATCATCTACTGCCACATCTGGAAGGTGAACGTAGGCCGCATGAACCTCTATCTGCTCGACACCGACTTCGACATGAACTCGGAGTTTGACCGTCCCATCACCCATAAACTCTATGGCGGCGACTGGGAAAACCGTATCAAGCAGGAGTATCTCCTCGGCATCGGCGGTGTGCTTGCCCTCAAGAAACTCGGCATCAACCACACCATCTATCACTGCAACGAAGGCCACGCTGCGCTCCTCAACCTCCAGCGTCTCGTCGACTACGTTCAGGAAAAGGGTCTCTCGTTCAACACGGCTCTCGAACTCGTGCGCGCTTCGTCGCTCTACACTGTCCATACTCCGGTGCCCGCCGGTCATGACTACTTCGACGAAGGTCTTGCTCACAAATATCTCAACGAGTTCCCCGACCGTCTCGGCATCTCGTGGCAGGATCTCATGAACATGGGCCGCGAGAATCCTGATTCGCAGGATCGTTTCTCGATGAGTGTCTTCGCTCTCAACACCTGCCAGGAGGCCAACGGCGTTTCGTGGCTTCACGGCGAAGTGTCCAAGAAGATGTTTGCCGGCCTCTGGAAAGGCTATTCATGGGAGGAAAGCCATGTGGGATGGGTGACCAACGGTGTCCACATGCCCACCTGGGCCGCTTCGGAATGGAAAGCATTCTACGGCGAGCACCTCGGCCAGCAGCTCTTCGAGCATCAGAGCGATCCCAAGGCATGGGAAGGCATCTTCAAGTGCACCGACCAGTCGATCTGGGACATGCGCTGCCAGCTCAAGAACAAATTCATCAAGTTCATCAAGCGCGACTTCAAGGAGAAATGGCTCGCCAACCAGGGTGATCCTGCAGCTGTAGTCAAGATCCTCGAGCGCATCAACCCCAACGCGCTCATCATCGGCTTCGCCCGCCGCTTCGCTACCTACAAGCGTGCTCACCTTCTCTTCACAGATCTCGAGCGTCTCGCCCGCATCGTCAACAACGAGCAGTTCCCCGTGCAGTTCGTATTCTCGGGCAAGGCTCACCCCGCCGACGGTGCAGGTCAGGGCCTCATCAAGCGCATCATGGAGATCTCTCGCATGCCTCAGTTCCAGGGCAAGATTATCTTCCTCGAGGACTACAATATGATCGTGGCCAAGCGCCTTGTCACCGGTGTCGACATCTGGCTCAACACCCCGACCCGTCCCCTCGAGGCTTCGGGTACATCGGGCGAAAAAGCCGAGATGAACGGTGTGCTCAACTTCTCCGTGCTCGACGGCTGGTGGTATGAAGGCTACCGCAAGGATGAGAACGCCGGCTGGGCTCTCACCGACAAGCGCACTTATACCGACCAGGGTCAGCAGGATCAGCTTGATGCTGCTACCATCTACTCGATGCTCGAGAACGAGATCATTCCTCTCTACTTCGCGAAGAACTCGCGCGGCTACTCGCCCGAGTGGATTCAGTATATCAAACGTTCCATCGGTCACATCGCGCCTCACTACACCATGCAGCGCATGATCGAGGACTATATCGAGCGTTTCTACGAGCCCGAAGCAAAGACCTTCGCCAATCTCGCCGCCGACGACTATCGTCTGGCCCGCGAACTCACCGCGTGGAAGGAAGAGGTCGCTTCGAAGTGGGACGGCATCAAGGTGCTTTCTGTCGAAAGCGAAGATCTGCCCGCAAATGCATCGACAGGTACATTATATAATGTGACCGTCACCATCGATGCCAACGGACTGGCCGGTTCGCTCGGCCTCGAGCAGGTTGCCGACCGTATCGAGGACAATCAGGTCAAGCGTGTCAAGACGCGCCAGTTTGAGGTTGTGAAGACCGAAGGTCAGATCGTCACCTTCCGTCTCGCCGAAAAACTCCGCAACCCGGGTGTCTACCGCTACTCCTATCGTCTCTATCCCACCAATCCTCTCCTGCGTCACCGTCAGGACTTCGCCTACGTACGCTGGATCTGATAGGGATTCCGACTAACACTTAAAGTGATTTTTTGCCCGTCGCTTATCCGAGCGACGGGCTTTTTTTACTCTCTCGGCAGGAAATATTGGGTGTGAGATCGGTGCGCAATTCATCGAGGCAGGGGAATAATAGGCTAAATAGAGGTCAAAAATACTTAAAATCGCGAAGTCAGTTGATTTTTTTGTCGAAATACTTGCGAGGTCCTGAAAAACTCTCTACCTTTGCACTGCAAAACGGAAATAACCGCTACTGCAAACTCTCAAACAAACCTTGGTGTGGTAGTTCAGCTGGTTAGAATACCTGCCTGTCACGCAGGGGGTCGCGGGTTCGAGTCCCGTCCATACCGCTGAGGAGAGAGGAGAATGAGTAAAAGTTCAATCTTCGGAAAGAGCGATTACTCATTCTTTTTTTGTGTACCTGCGCATGGAGACGAGAACGGATCCATACATCGTTGCCGAGGCCGGTCGGCCGGATGGCTCAGGTCGGTTTGAGATCGCTTGTCGCTTCTTCGATTGCTTGCGCTGATGCGCGAACGTTTTTGGGATCAGCGGAAGAACGGATCAGCGGAAGAACCCGGTGGATAGGGACTGTTCAATTTTATGAATAAATTCG